>JAQSDT010000727.1 GCA_029946075.1 bacterium
ACCGAGGCCGTGCTGCGTGCGATGCAGGCCGTCGACGTCATGGCCTTCAGCGAGCGCAGCGTCACCGAACTCTCCGGCGGCGAACGCAGCCGCGTCGCGCTGGCGCGGGCGCTGGCGGTGGAAGCGCCGATCATCCTGGCGGACGAGCCGACCGCCTCGCTGGATCCGCGGCATCAGATCGACGTCATGAAGAATCTGCGCGGGATCGCCGACAACGGCGTGCTGGTCGTCGTGGTGACGCATGATCTCGGGCTTGCCGCACGCTTTGCCGATCACGTGCTGGTGCTGCGCGAGGGCGCGCTGGTGTCGCAAGGACCGCCGGCGCAGGCGCTCTCCGAGCAGGTGATGGCCGATGTCTTCCGGATCAGCGCCTATCGCGCGGAGTATCAGCGCGAGGCCGTGATCGTGCCGTGGGCGGATCTGTGATGCGCCGATGCCTCGTCTCCCTGCTCGCGGCGCTGGCGATATCGACACAGGCGGCGTCAGCCGCCAACTTGCCGCGGCTGGTGTCGATGAACGTCTGCGCCGATCAATTGCTGCTGACGCTGGCCGACCCCGAGCAAATTCTTGGACTGAGCAAATTTTCGCGCAATGGCTGGTCGGGGGATGTCTCCGGCTATCCCATGCTGTCGGGCGGCGCGGAGGACGTGCTGCTGATCAGACCCGACATCGTCGTCGTCAGCGCGTTCGACAAGCGCTCGACGCGGGAACTGCTGAAGGCCAAGGGGCTGCGTCTCGCCGAACTCGCCGTGCCGCGCAACCTGGCCGAAGCCCGCCGGCAAATCCGCGAGACCGGCGACCTCACCGGTCATCCCGAACGCGCGGCAACGGAGATCGCACGGCTGGATGCCGCCCTGGCGCGCGCCCGCAAGGCGGTGTCCGAGCGGCATTTCCGTGTGTTGCCGCTGTCGCGGCGCGGCTGGGTGGCGGGCAGCGACAGTTTCGTCGGCTCGCTGCTGGCCGAAACCGGCCTGCGCAGCGCTGCCGGCGATCTCGGTTTCGATTTCGGCGGCTTCGCCTCGCTGGAGGCGATCGTCCAGCTGAGGCCGGATTATCTCGTGGTCGCGCAGGCAGGAAGTTATGCGCGCGACGACGGCCAGGCCTTCTTGCTGCATCCGGCGCTGGAGCGATTCTATCCGCCGGCCAAGCGCATCGTCATCCCGGAACGGCTGACCGAGTGCGGCGGCGTGATGCTGGCGGAAGCGCTGGACGTGCTCGCCGCGGAAGTGCAGCGGATCGGGAAGTAGAAGATCGTAATTGGTGTCGTCCCGGCCTTGAGCTCAGATGCGCAATTGCGCATCGGGGGACCCATACCGCGTGATCTATCGAGGGACAAAAGAAATCAGACGCCTGTCACTTAAACAACAGGCGCCTGGGGTTATGGGTCCCGGCCTTCGCCGGGACGACAATCAGTTACTTCGTCAACGGGCAGCCTGAATCCTTCGCCGACGGGAACGCCTTGTCGCCGGGAACAACGGCGAGCTGCTTGTAGTAATCCCACGGCTTCTTCGACTCCGACGGCTTCTTGACCTCGAACAGATAGAGGTCGTGCACCATGCGGCCGTTCTCCAGCACCTTGCCGCCCTGCGCGAAGAGGTCGTCGACCGGGAGCTCCTTCAGCTTCTTCGCCACGGCCTCGGTCTCCTTGGTACCGGCCGCCTTCACCGCTTTCAGATATTGCAGCGTCGCCGAGTAGGTACCGGCCTGGATCATGTTCGGCATCCGCCCGGTGCGCTTGAAGAAGCGCTCGCCGAGCGCGCGGCTCTTGTCGTCGCGATCCCAATAGTAACCCTCGGTGAGCACCAGACCCTGGGCGGCTTCGAGTCCAAGCGCGTGGACGTCGCTCGCCACCAGCAACAGCCCGGCCAGTTTCTGGCCGCCCCTGACGATACCGAATTCCGCCGCCTGCTTGATCGAATTCGACGTGTCGAGACCCGCATTGGCGAGCCCGATAATCTTGGCCTTCGAGCTCTGTGCCTGCAGCAGGAAGGAGGAGAAGTCCGACGAGTTAAGGGGGACGCGGACCGTGCCGAGCACCTTGCCGCCCTTGGCCTTGACGAGATCGCCGGTGTCCTTTTCCAGCGCATAGCCGAAGGCGTAGTCGGCGGTCAGGAAGAACCAGCTGTCGCCGCCGGCCTCCACCAGCGCGCCGCCTGTACCGACGGCGAGCGCATGGGTGTCGTAGGCCCAGTGGAATCCATAGGGCTGACAGGCGTCGCCGGTCAGGCGCGAGGTCGCGGCCCCGACGACGATATCGATCTTCTTCTTTTCCTTCGAAAGCTCATGGATCGCGAGCGCCACCGAGGACGTCGTCAACTCGGTGATCATGTCGACGTTCTCGACGTCGTACCAGCGCCGCGCGATCGTAGCTCCGAGATCCGGCTTGTTCTGATGATCGGCGGAAATGACTTCGATCTTGTGACCGAGCACCTCGCCGCCGAAATCCTCGACCGCCATCTTGGCGGCTTCGAACGACCATTTGCCGCCGTAGTCGGCATAGACGCCGGTTTGATCGTTCAGAATGCCGATCTTGACGCCTTGCGCCATCGCCGGCGCAGCAAGCAACAGTCCACCGGCCGCGATGGCCGCCAATAATCCCGACTTCATTTTTTCTCCTGGAATTTTTTGTCGAAGGAATTTTGCAACGCTAATCAATAACCCCGCACCTGCCCATCCATTTCAGACAGGACGAAAGCATTGAGGGAACTCGCCTTCCCCCGAATTCGATGTCGCGGACGACGGAGCGTCGCACACCGTTGTCTTGCGTTGTGTGGTCATAGCGTGACGAACCCGCCCTCCATCCGCTGCATCTTCGAGCATGACGACGCGAATTTGATCAGCTAACCTTGCATCCAAAGGTCCTCCAAGGGCCGACAAAATGTCCCGGGAGGACAGCGCGTGCATCAGGGGCGTGTCGTATTCGGCGCCATGGACGAGGTCGTATTCGGACGGCCGGCATCCGAGGCGATCGTCGAGCAAATGGACCGTCTGCGGGCAAACCGCGCCTTCCTGATGGTCAGCGGCACGCTGAACCGCGAAACCGACATCATAGAGAGTATCCGCCGCACGTTCGGCCCGCGCTGCGTCGGTGTGTTCGACGCCATGCCGGCACACACGCCGCGTTCGGCCGTCATCGCCGCCACCCTTCAGGCCCGCGCGGCCGATGCCGATCTCATCGTCACCATCGGCGGCGGCTCGATCACCGACGGCGCCAAGGCCGTGCAGCTTTGCCTTGCCAACGACATCGGCGCCGTCGACGACATCGACCGCATCAAGGCCGGCCGCGGCGGCGCACCGCAGCTGGTTGCACCGACGGTGCGCCAGATCAGCGTGCCGACAACGATCGCCGGCGGCGAGTTCTCGTCCACGGCTGGCGTCACCAATGAGCGGACCAGGGTCAAGGAAGCGCTGCGCCATCCACTATTGATCCCGCGCGCCACTATCCTCGATCCCTGGCTCAGCCTGCACACACCGGAATGGCTGTTCCTGTCGACCGGCATCCGCGCCGTCGATCATTGCGTCGAGGGCGTCTGCTCGCGCGAGGCGCATCCGTATGGCGATGCGCAGGCGCTCAAGGGGCTGGCGATGCTGGCGCAGGCGCTGCCGCGCGTAAAATCCGATCCCAAGGACATCGAAGCGCGGATGGATTGCCAGATCGGCACCTGGCTTTCGACCGGCCCGCTGGCGTCGGGCGTGCCGATGGGCGCCAGCCACGGCATCGGCTACGTGCTCGGCGCCGAATTCGGCGTGCCGCACGGCCATACCTCCTGCGTGATGCTGCCCTCGGTGATGCGCTGGAACAAGACCGTCAACGCCGATCGGCAGGCGCTGGTCGCAGCCGCGATGGGCCATCCGAACGAGGACGCCGGCGACGTGCTCGACCGCTTCATTCGCGGCCTCGGCATGCCGCGCAGCCTGCGCGAGGTCAATGTCGGCGCCGAACATTTCGACCGCATTGCCCGGCAGGCGATGGGAACGCCGTGGGTGCCGCGCAACCCGCGCAAGATCGAGGGCCCGGCGCAGGTTCGCGAAATTCTGGATATGGCGGCGTAAGGAGATCGAAGCCAACATGTATACCGGAAAGCACGTCAAGCTCCGCCCGCTTCAACCCGCCTTCATCATGGCGTCGACCGGCGAGGTCGTGACCTACCGCGAACTCGAAGCCCGCTCCAACCGGCTGGCGCATCTGTTTCGCCAGCGCGGGCTCAAGCGGCTCGACCATTATTCGATCTTCATGGAGAACAACAACCGCTACCTCGAGGCCTGCGGCGCCGGCGAACGCAGCGGGCTCTATTACACCTGCGTCAATTCCTATTTGACGGCAAGCGAGCTTGCTTACATCCTGACCAACAGCCAGTCGCGCATTCTGATCACCTCCGTCGAGAAGCTCGACGTCGCACGCGAGGCGCTGAAGCAATGCCCGCTGGTCGAACTCTGCATCGTCGCCGACGGCAAGGGCGAAAGCGACCGCATCGTCGGCCTGCAGGAAGCGACCGCCGGTCTGCCGTCCACGCCGATCGCCGATGAGTATATCGGCACCGCGATGCTCTATTCGTCCGGCACCACCGGCCGGCCAAAGGGAATCCTGCGCCCGCTGCCGGAACAGCCCGCCGACCAGCAATTGCCGCTGTTCGATTTCCTGGTGAAGATCTGGCACTACCGCGAGGGCATGATCTATCTGTCTCCGGCGCCGCTCTATCACTCCGCGCCGCAGGCCGCCGTCAACCTGACGATCAAGATGGGCGGCACCGCCATCATTATGGAGAAATTCGATCCGGAGCAGTATCTCGCGCTGGTCGAGAAGTGGGGCATCACGCATACCCAGCTGGTGCCGACGATGTTCTCGCGCATGCTGAAACTCCCGGAGGACGTCCGCAAGCGTTACGACCTCTCCTCGCTGCAGATTGCGATCCACGCTGCCGCGCCCTGCCCGGCCGCCGTCAAGGACGACATGATCAAGTGGTGGGGACCGATCATCCACGAATATTACGGCGCCACCGAAGGACTCGGCTTTACCGCCTGCGACAGCCATCAATGGCTGGCGCATCGCGGCACCGTCGGCAAGGTGCTGCTCGGCGACCTGCATATCCTCGACGAGAACATGCAGTCTTGCCCGGTCGGCACGCCCGGAACCGTGTGGTTCAAGACCGCGACGCCGTTCGAATATTTCAGCGACCCCGGCAAGACCCAGGAGGCGCGTTCGGAAGACGGCAGCATGAGCACGGTCGGTGACGTCGGCTATGTCGACGACGACGGCTATCTCTACCTCACCGATCGCGCGACCTTCATGATCATTTCCGGTGGCGTGAACATCTATCCGCAGGAATGCGAGAACCTCCTGATCACCCACCCCAAGATCGCCGACGCCGCGGTGTTCGGCGTGCCAAATCCCGATCTCGGCGAGGAGGTGAAGGCGGTGGTGCAGCCGATGCCCGGCGTTTCGCCCGACCAGGAACTGGCGGACGAACTGATCGCCTTCTGCAACCAGTCGCTGTCGCGTCAGAAAGTGCCGCGCTCGATCGACTTCGAGGCCGAACTGCCGCGGCTGCCGACCGGCAAACTCTACAAGCGCCTGCTGCGCGATCGCTATTGGAGCAACAAGACCTCGCGGATCGTTTGACGCCGGTGCACGGTGGTGCGGTGCATCATCAGGGGTGAGGCATTATGGCGCGCGGATATTCGACGCGCCTGCATAATGGCGTGCGGATATCTGAAAAGCAGCTTGAAAGTTCCGCCACACGGATTTCGCGTAGTCCGAATTGTCAATTTTTGCATCGGCTTGCCCGGTTGCTAGGGCGCGCCGTCATGCTATCGTCCGGCGCAATCGGCCATCTGAGACCGAATTACAGTGGAGGGGACCTATGCGGAGCGCACGAACGCTTGCCGCGGCAGTATTGTTGTTGCTGCTACCGGCTATTGACGCTGCATCAGCCGCTGAGCCGAAACAGGGCGGCATCCTGCGCGTCTATCACCGCGACAGTCCCGGCAGCGCCTCGATCCACGAAGGCGCGACCTATTCGATCAACATTCCCTTCATGCCGGTCTTCAACAATCTCGTGATGTTCAAGCAGGACGTCGCGCAGAACAGCGTGGATTCGATCGTGCCCGACCTGGCGGAGAGCTGGGCCTGGAGCAGCGACAACAAAAAACTGACCTTCAAGCTGCGCCAGGGCGTCAAATGGCACGACGGCAAGCCGTTTACTTCCGCCGACGTCAAATGCACCTTCGACATGCTGATGGGCAAGTCGCCGCAGAAGTTCCGCCAGAACCCGCGCAAGTCCTGGTACGATCAGGTCGACGAGGTCACGGTCAACGGCGATTTCGAAGCGACGTTCAACATGAAGCGGCCACAGCCGGCGATCATCTCGCTGCTCGCCTCCGGCTACACGCCGGTCTATCCCTGCCACGTCTCGCCCGGCGACATGCGCACCAAGCCGATCGGAACCGGCCCGTTCAAGTTCGTCGAGTTCAAGGCCAATGAATCGATCAAGCTGACCAAGAACACCGACTATTTCAAGAAGGGCCTGCCGTACCTCGACGGCATGGAATTCACCATCATCACCAACCGTTCGACCGCCATCCTCGGTTTCGTATCGGGCAAGTTCGATATGACCTTCCCGACGGAAGTGTCGATCCCGCTGCTGAAGGAAGTGAAGGCGCAGGCGCCCGCAGCGGTCTGCGTCGTCGAACCGATCAACGTCTCGACCAACATCATCATCAATTCCTCGTCGACGCCGTTCGATAACATCGATATCAGGCGCGCGCTGGCGCTGGTGATCGACCGCAAGCCGTTTATCTCGATCATGTTCGAGGGACAGGCCGATGTCGGCGGCACCATGCTGCCGGCGCCCGGCGGCCTGTGGGCGATGCCCAAGGAAATGCTCGAGAGTATTCCGGGCTACGGCCCCAACATCGAGGCCAACCGGGACGAAGCGCGCAGGCTGATGCAGAAGGCCGGCTTCGGCCCGGACAAGCGCCTCGCCGTCAAGGTCGCCACCCGCAACATCCCGATCTACCGCGATCCTGCGGTGATCCTGATCGACCAGATGAAGGGCATCTTCATCGACGGCGAGCTCGACGTGGTCGATACCGCGCAATGGTTCCCGAAGGTCGCCCGCAAGGACTACCAGCTCGGACTCAACCTGACCGGCAACGCCGTCGACGATCCCGACCAGTCGTTCTACGAGAACTATTCCTGCGGGTCGGAGCGCAACTACACAAACTACTGCAACCGGGAAATCGAGAAGCTGTTCGACCAGCAATCGGCCGAGACCGACCGGGAAAAGCGCAAGAAGCTGGTGTGGGAAATCGACAAGAAGCTGCAGGAGGACGTGGCCCGCCCGATCATCTTCCACGGCCGCAGCGGCTCCTGCTGGCAGCCTTACGTCAAGGGCATTACCATCATGGTGAACAGCTCCTATAACGGCTATCGTTACGAAGACGTCTGGATGGACAAGTAACATAGCGTTTTCGAGCGAAGTGGACTTCCGGTTCGCGTGAAGGAAACGCATCAAATAAAAGACGACGAGAAGGCGTAGGGGGAATAGCCAGGTGTTTGCTTATATCGTGCGACGCCTTGCGTTGATGCTCGTGACCCTGATCGGGATCTCGATCATCATCTTCGTGCTGTTGCGCGTCGTGCCCGGCAACATCGTCGATATCCTGTTCGATGCGGCCGGGTTCGTCGACCCGACCGACAAGGCCAACCTCGAAAAGGAACTCGGCCTCAATCTGCCGATCTACACCCAGTACTTCAACTGGATCGGCGGGCTGCTGCACGGCGACCTCGGTTATTCCTATGTCTCCGAGAAGCCGGCACTTCAGGAGATTTTGCCGCGGATTCCGATCACGGCGCGGCTGGCGGCGCTGGCGCTGCTGTTCTCCGCCGCGATCGGCATCCCCCTAGGTGTGCTGAGCGCGGTCCATCAAGGCTCCAAGCTCGACTACACGCTGCGCATCGTCAGCCTCAGCGGATTGTCGCTGCCCTCGTTCTGGCTCGGCCTTCTGATCCTGATGGCGTCGGTGTCGCTGTTCGGCGCGATGCCGATCTACAACCCGAACCCGAAGACCTGGACCGAGGCGTTCGCGATCTATGCGGTTCCGGCGATGGCGGTCGGCTTCCGCAGCGCCGCGCTGACGATGCGCATCACGCGCTCCTCGATGCTGGAAATCCTGCGCCAGGATTACATCCGCACCGCGCGCGCCAAGGGCGCGTCGGAAGCCTCGGTGAACTACCGCCACGCCCTGAAGAACGCCGTGCTGCCGGTCATCACCGTGATCGGCATCGAGGCCGCGTTCCTGATCGGCGGCCTGATCGTCACCGAAACCGTCTTCAACATTCCCGGCGTCGCCCGCTTCCTGGTCGAGGCGCTGCGCTGGCGCGATTACCCCATCGTGCAGAACCTCGTGATGCTGATCGCCGTGGTCGTAGTGGTCGCGAACTTCACCGTCGACATGCTTTACGCGCTGATCGATCCGCGCATCCGCTATACGGACTAGGAGCCGCCGCTTGGCCTCAATCAATTTCGACAACGAGCTGCGACGGGCCGGCGCCTTTTCGACGCATGGCTGGCGCCGGCTGCTGTTCCTGGCGCAGCGCTACATCCTCGGCACGTTCGGCCTCCTGATCATGCTGCTGTTCGTCTGGGTTGCGATCTCGGCCGACCTGATCTGCCGCTTCGACCCCCTCAGCGTCGATTCCGTTCACCGGCTGGCTGCGCCCAGCGCCCAGCACTGGATGGGAACGGACGCCTTCGGCCGCGACGTCTGGAGCCGGATCGTGCATGGCGCGCGGATCTCGCTCGCCGTCGGCATCGGCGCCACTTTCCTGGGATCGTCGATCGGCGTCATGGTGGGTCTCGCGTCCGGCTATCTCTCCGGCTGGGTCGATCTGCTTTTTCAGCGCGTCACCGATATCCTGCAGGCGCTGCCGCTGCTGGTGCTGGCGCTGGTGATGACGGCGGCGCTCGGCCCGTCGCTGCCCAACGTCATCGTCGCGATCGCGATCCCGCTGATCCCGACCGTGGCGCGCGTGATCCGCGCCAATACGCTGGCGCTGCGCGAGCAGCCTTTCGTCGAGGCCGCCAAGTCGATCGGCATGAGCGAAACCCGCATCGCGCTCCGCCATGTGCTGCCCAACACGCTGGCGCCGCTGATCGTGCTGGCGACCGCGCAGCTCGGCTCCACCATTCTCACCGAGGCTTCGCTGTCGTTTCTCGGCCTCGGCATTCCCGAGCCCTACCCGTCCTGGGGCCGCATGCTGTCGGAATCGGCGGCGGAATATGTCCGCACCGCACCGTGGCTGGTCATCTTCCCCGGCATAGCCATCAGCCTTGCGGTGTTCGGCACCAATCTGTTCGGTGACGCCCTGCGCGACATCCTCGATCCGAGGCAGCGCGGCTGATGAGCGAAGCACGAAGCGACGAGGTGGTTCTCGACGTCAAGAACCTGCAGACGGTGTTCTTCACCAATTCCGGCCTGTTCCGCGCGGTGGACGACGTCTCGTTCAACGTCCGCCGCGGCGAGACGCTGGCGATCGTCGGTGAGTCCGGCTGCGGCAAGAGCGTGACCGCGCTGTCGATCATGCGCCTCGTGCCGGATCCGCCTGGCCGCGTCGTCGGCGGCTCGGTGTCGCTGGAAGGCACCGACCTGCTCGGCGTCTCCGACGCCGAGATGCGCAAGATCCGCGGCAATCGCATTTCAATGATCTTTCAGGAGCCGATGACCTCGCTCAATCCGGTGATGCGGATCGGCGACCAGATCACCGAGGTGCTGCGCCTGCACCGCGACGTATCGTCCAAGGAAGCCTGGGCCAAGGCGGTCGAGATGCTGCGGCTGGTCCGGATTCCCGAGCCGGAGCGGCGGGCCAGCGAATATCCGCACCAGCTCTCCGGCGGCATGCGGCAGCGCGCGATGATCGCGATGGCGCTGGCGTGCCGGCCGGCGCTGCTGATCGCGGACGAACCGACCACCGCGCTCGACGTCACCATCCAGGCGCAGATCCTGGCGCTGATCGTCGATCTGCAAAAGACGCTCGGCACCGGGCTGATCCTGATCACGCACGATCTCGGCGTGGTCGCGCAGACCGCGCAGCGCGTCATCGTGATGTATGCCGGCAAGAAGGTCGAGGAAGCGACCGTCGAGGAACTGTTCGAAAACCCGCGACATCCCTATACGCGCGGGCTGATGGCCTCGATGCCCGCCGTGATCTCGTTCGGTGCCAAGACCGACGCCAAGACCGACGCGCGGCTGAACGAAATTCCCGGCATGGTGCCGTCGCTGACCAATCTGCCGCCGGGCTGCGCCTTTGCGCCGCGCTGCAGCCTCGCGATCGACCGCTGCCGCGCCGAATATCCGCCGCTGCAGGCGGTGGAGGGCAATCACCTCGCGGCGTGCTGGCGCGCGGCAGAAACGGTAGCGGCGCCATGACCGATCAAACACCCCTGCTGGAGGTCACCGACCTCGTCAAACATTACGCGGTGCGCGGCGGCATCATGCGCCGGCGCGTCGGCACCGTGCACGCCGTCGACGGCGTCAGCTTCTCGGTCGACAAGGGCGAGACGCTCGGCCTGGTCGGCGAATCCGGCTGCGGCAAATCCACCGTGGCGCGCAGCGTGCTGCGGCTGGTGGAGCCTTCCAGCGGCGCGATCAAGCTCAACGGCACTGACATCGTCGGTCTCAGCAAGTCGGAGATGCGGCCGCATCGCCGCTCGATGCAGATCGTGTTCCAGGATCCGTTCGCCTCGCTCAACCCGCGCATGACGGCGGGCGATATCGTCGGCGAGCCCCTCGGCGTGCACGGGCTCGCCACCGGCCGCGCGCAGCAGGAGCGCGTCGCCGAATTGTTCGCGCAGGTCGGATTGCGGGCCGATCAGATGAAGAACTATCCGCATCAGTTCTCCGGCGGCCAGCGCCAGCGCATCTGCATCGCCCGCGCGCTGTCGCTCGGGCCCAGCCTGATCGTGTGCGACGAGCCGGTCTCGGCGCTCGACGTATCGATCCAGGCGCAGGTGATCAACCTGTTGATCGACCTGCAGCGCAAGAACGGCTTCTCCTATCTGTTCATCGCGCACGACCTCGCCGTCGTCGCCCATATCAGCCACCGCGTCGCCGTGATGTATCTCGGGCGCATCGTCGAGATCGCCGACAAGGCCGAACTGTTCGCCGACCCGCGCCATCCCTATACGCAAGCACTGCTGGCCTCGGTCCCGGTCGCCGATCCCAAACAGAAAAACCTGACGCCGATGATCGACGGCGACGTGCCGAGCCCGATCAACCCGCCGTCGGGCTGCGCCTTCCACACCCGCTGCCGCTACGTGATGGACCGCTGCAAGGTGGAACGGCCCGTGCTGGCCGAGGCCGGTACGCGGCATCAGGTGGCGTGCTGGCTGAATGACGGCACGGGGCGAAGTGATTAATTCACTCGTCGTCCCGGCGAACGCCGGGACCCATACCGCGTGATCTATCGATAAGGCACTCTCGCAGATGCCTCTTTCCTACAATTGGCATTTGTGGCTATGGGTCCCGGCTCAAGGCCGGGACGACGGGTTTTTGTCACGCCGCCGCGATCTCAATCACTATCTTCCCCGTCGTCACCTGCTCGCCCTCGGCGACATCGATCGACGACACCGTGCCGGCGACGCCGGCCGTGTGCACGTGTTCCATCTTCATCGCTTCCAGCGTCATCACCGGCTGACCGGCCGCGACCTGCTCACCCGGCTTGACCAGCAGCGCCACCACGCGGCCGTTCATCGCCGCGCGCACCTTGCCGTCACCGCCGGCTGCCGCGGCCGAGACCGGTGCTGCCAGCGTGAGATCGCGGACGGCAATCGTCGCGCCGCGGTACAGGAAATACAGCCGGTCGCCGTCACGCAGGAATTGGGCTGACTCGATCATCCCTTCGGCGCGGAAGCGGATCGTGTCGGAATCGAGTGTCTCGATCTCGAACCGCCGCGCGATACCGTCAAGGCTCGCAAGGTAGCTGCCATCGCGCTCCCGCACGATATCAACCTCGACCACGCCGCTGCCGAGATCGATCCTGCTCGTCAGCGGGAACGTCGCGGCCAGCGACCGCCCGCTGCGCCAGGCCGGTGCATGCGGATTGGTGACGAACAGCAACAGCGTCGCCAGTGCGGCCTCCAGCTTGTCGTTGGCCCGCGGCGCCAGCAGTTCATCGCGATGCTGCCCGATGAATGCCGTCGTCGCCTCGCCCGCGGCAAAGCCGGGGTGGCGCAAACACGCCATCAGGAAACCCTGGTTGGTGGTGACGCCCATCGCCACCGTCTGCTCCAGCCCGCAGATCAGCCGGCTCCGCGCCTCGTCGCGGTCGGCGCCATGGCTGACGAGTTTGGCGATCATCGAATCGTAGTAGGGCGGGATCTCGGAGCCGGATTGCAGCGCGTGCTCGACCCGGATGCCCTCCGGCATCTGCCAAAGCGCCATCTTGCCGGATTGCGGCATGAAGTCATGGCCCGCATCCTCCGAACACAGCCGCACCTCGATGGCGTGGCCGGAGAATTTGATATCCTCCTGCACCAGCCCGAGCGGTTCGCCGCTGGCGACGCGCAATTGCAGTTCGACGAGATCAAGGCCCGTGATCGCCTCGGTGACGGGATGCTCGACCTGCAGGCGCGTGTTCATCTCCATGAAGTAGAAGTCGCCGCTCGGGTCGAGCAGGAATTCCAGCGTGCCGGCGCCCTCGTAGCGAAGCTGCCGGACGGCGGCGACGGCCACCTCGCCCATCCGCTCCCGCAGCTTGCGACCGACTTTCGGCGACGGCGCTTCCTCGATCAGCTTCTGGTGCCGGCGCTGCACCGAACAGTCGCGCTCGCCGAGATGGATGGCGTTGCCGTAACGATCGCCGAACACCTGGATCTCGATATGGCGGGGATCGACGATCGCGCGTTCGAGGATCACGGTGGGATCGCCGAACGCGCCCTGCGCCTCCGACCGCGCGCTGCGCAGCGCGTCCGGAAACGCCGCAGCGTCCGCCACCAATCTCATGCCGCGTCCGCCGCCGCCGGCGACGGCCTTGATCATGACGGGGAAGCCGATCTTGCCGGCCTCCGCCAGCATCACCGAATCGCTCTGGTCCGCGCCCTGATAACCGGGCACGCAGGGCACGCCGGCCTTCTGCATGATGTCTTTGGCGCCGGCCTTGTTGCCCATCGCTCGGATCGCTTCCGGCGACGGGCCGATGAAGACGAGGCCGGCATCGCGGCAGGCCTGCGCGAAATCCTCGTTCTCGGCAAGGAAGCCGTAGCCGGGATGGATTGCGGTCGCGCCGCTGGCTTTCGCCGCAGCGATGATCGCATCGATCTTGAGGTAGGACTGCGCCGGCAGCGCCTCACCGATCCGCACCGCCTGGTCCGCTTCGCGCACATGCAGCGCATCGCGATCGGCGTCGGAATAGACGGCGACCACGCCGTAGCCGAGCCGGCGCGCGGTGCGCATGATCCGCAGCGCGATCTCGCCGCGGTTGGCGACGAGAATTTTGAAGAACGGCGTCCGCTTCATGCCGATGTCGCTCATGGCCGCGCGACCGAAAATTGCATGCGCTGCGGATTCCGGACCTCGGCCTCGCGGCAGATCGCCAGCACCTCGGACAGCACGCTGCGGGTATCGCGCGGATCGATCACGCCGTCGTCGAGCACGCGCGCGCTGGTCGAGAACACGTCCATCTGGCTGTCGAACACGCCGGTGATCTGCGCCTTCATCGCGTCGAGCTTTTCCTTCTCGATCGGCTTGCCGCGCCGCGCCGCGGCGGCCTCGGTCACGATCGCCATGGTTTCGGCCGCCTGCTCGCCGCCCATCACGGCGGTCTTGGCGTTGGGCCACGAGAAACAAAAGCGCGGATGGAAACCGCGCCCGCACATGCCGTAATTGCCGGCGCCGAACGACGCCCCGCAATAGATCGTGATCTGCGGCACCGTCGCCGAGGTCACCGCCTGGATCATCTTGGAGCCGTGCTTGATCATGCCGGCTTCCTCATAGGCCTTGCCGACCATGTAGCCCGTGGTGTTGTTCAGATAGAGGATCGGCGTGCGCGACTGGCAGCAGGCCTGAA
>JAQSDT010000728.1 GCA_029946075.1 bacterium
AAAGAATGCGTGCAGCGACAGCGCGGAGGCACGCGCTTCCGCCGACAATTCGCTGGAGAAGACCTGCAGGCTGCCGTGGATCATGTAGAAGCCCCAGCCCATGAAAATCATGGCGAGCAGCTGCAGCTTCCATTCGGGGCCCATCGCCACCGCGAACAGCTGCACGCCGACCAGCGCCGCGCCGGTCATCATCATACCGTTGACGCCGATCCGCGGCAGAAACCGCGATACCGTCATGGTGTAGAACAACCCGCCGACGGCAAAGCCGGCGATGACGATGCCCGCGATCGACAGCGAGGTCTGGCCGAGATCAAACAGGAATGCGGCAACGAATGGAAACAGGCCAAGCACGCAGCAGCCCTCGATGAACACGGCCGAATAGCAGATGCGCGTGTTCGGATTGGCGAAGATGGTGCGATAGCCTTGCTTCAATGCCGACAGGCTGGTGCGCGGCGGACGCGTCAGCGCCGCGCCGCGAAACCCGACCGCCACCGCGATCGAGGCCAGCACGACGATGCCGCCGAGCACGGCCAGCACGCCGCGCCAGCCGAGAAAATCGCCGATCAGGCCCGAGACCGAAGCGCCCAGCAAATTGCCGGTCATGGCGCCTGCCAGCGTGCGCCCCATCGCGATCTGCCGCTTCTCGGGGCCGACGAGATCGCTGGTCAGCCCGAGCGCGATCGGAAACACGCCGCCCGAACCGATGCCGGCGAGGATGCGGCTGGCGAACAGCAGCGGAAACGACGTCGCCACCGCGCCCAGAATATTGGCGAGGCCCAGCAGCACCAGGCACACGATCATCAGGCGCGCCTTGCCGAAGATATCGGCGATGGCGCCGAGTACCGGCTGGATGATGGCAAAGGTGAAGGCAAAAATCGCGGCGAAACCGGCGGCGGTCGCGATGCTGATCGAGAAATCCTCGGCCACATGCGGCAGCACCGGATCGAGCGCGCGGGCGGAAAGGCTGGCCGAGAACGTCGCGAGCGCAATGATGTTGAGCGCCGGCGGCATGCGGCTGGAGTCGGTCACGGCAACATCCGTGTCAACGGACAGCTCCGCGCTTGGACAGCGCGTCGAACTCCATCAAATTTTTCACCAGCGCCTCAAATTCGCGCAGCCGCACCATGTTGGGCCCGTCGGACGGCGCGCGATCGGGATCCGGATGGGTCTCGATGAAGACGCCGGCAACACCGACCGCGACCGCGGCGCGCGCCAGTACCGGCACGAACTCGCGCTCGCCGCCGGAGGACGCGCCCTTCCCGCCCGGCTGCTGCACCGAATGGGTGGCGTCGAAGATGACCGGCGCACCGGTCGTGCGCGCCAGGATCGGCAGCGCGCGCATATCCGAGACCAGCGTGTTGTAGCCGAACGAGGCGCCGCGCTCGGTCACCAGCACGTTGGGATTACCGCCTCCGGTGATCTTGCTCACCACGTTGGTCATGTCCCACGGCGCCAGGAACTGACCCTTCTTGACGTTGACGGCCTTGCCGGTCGCGGCTGCCGCGAGCAGCAGATCGGTCTGCCGGCACAGGAACGCCGGGATCTGCAAGATGTCCACCGCCTGCGCGGCTTCGGCGCACTGCTCCACCTCGTGCACGTCGGTCAGCACGGGCAGTCCGAGCGACGAGCGTATCTCGGCGAACACCGGCAGCGCCTGCGCCAGGCCCACGCCGCGCGCGGCCGAAGCCGAGGTGCGGTTGGCCTTGTCGAACGAGGTCTTGTAGACGAGCCCGATCTTGAGGCGATCCGCGATCTCCTTGAGCGCCGACGCCACTTCGAGCGCATGCGCGCGGCTCTCGAGCTGGCAAGGTCCGGCAATGATCGAAATCGGCAAATGATTGCCGAATTTGACCTGACCTGCCGAGACGACCGGAGATGCCTTGAGATTCGCGTTCAACGGTTTTCCCTCGTGACTTGCGCGGACCATGCCGGTCCGCGCCTGGCGCATATTCCGCAAAAGTGGAGACCGGTTTTGCGACCAGAATACGCGCAAATAAAAGAGACCTGAGCATTTTCTTGACAGAAAATGCTCAGGGATCAACCCCGTTTAACCCCTGAATATCAGGGTTGCGCGGCCACCTATTTGACCGAGGAGAACGCCGTCGGCACCAGCAGCTGGCTGACGATGTTGTCGATGATCTGGCCGTCTTCCTCGCTCCTGGCGCGGCCGGCGATCCAGTCCGGATCGCTCTGGAAAGCGGTCCACTTCTTCTCGCGGTCAGCGAGCGAATCCCAGGCGACGAAATAGGTCAGTTCCTGATTCGAGGTGCCGATCAGCGTGGTGTAGAAGCCAGCCTGCTTGATGCCATGCTTGTCCCACAGTTTCAGCGTCAGCGTATCGAAGCGCTTCATCAGCGCCGGCAGGCGGCCGGGCAGACAACGATAGACGCGCATTTCCATGATCATCGGCTTTGCTCCCAAAGGTTTATTGTTCTTGCAGAACTCGGGAGCGGTTTGTCGCAACAAAAGCCGCGTTCGTCAAAGGCGCGCGGATTACACCAGCCGGCTCTGCACCACCGCTGCCTGGATGAACGATGCGAACAGCGGGTGCGGTTCGAACGGCCGTGACTTCAGTTCCGGGTGGAATTGCACGCCGATGAACCAGGGATGGTCCTCGTATTCGACGATCTCGGGCAGCACGCCATCGGGCGAAAGTCCTGAAAATTTCAAACCGTGCTGCTCCAGCCGGTCCTTGTAGGCGGTGTTGACCTCGTAGCGGTGACGGTGGCGCTCCGAAATCTCGGTGGCACCGCCGTAGACTTCCGACACCCGGCTGCCGCGCTTGAGCGCGGCGGGATAGGCGCCGAGCCGCATGGTGCCGCCGAGATCGCCGGCCTGCGAGCGTTTCTCAAGCTCATTGCCGCGCAGCCATTCGGTCATCAGGCCGACCAGCGGCTCCTTCGTCGGGCCGAACTCGGTGGAGTTTGCGTTCTCGATGCCGACGAGATTGCGCGCAGCTTCGATGACCGCCATCTGCATGCCGAAGCAGATGCCGAAATACGGCACGTTGCGGACGCGCGCGAACTGCGCCGCGCGGATCTTGCCCTCAGCGCCGCGCTGGCCGAATCCGCCGGGCACCAGAATGCCGTTGACGTGTTCTAGGAACGGCGCCGGGTCCTCGTTCTCGAAGACTTCGCTTTCGATCCAGTCGAGATTGACCTTCACCTTGTTGGCGATGCCGCCATGCGACAGCGCCTCGATCAGCGATTTGTAGGCGTCCTTCATGCCGGTGTACTTGCCGACGATGGCAATGGTCACCGCGCCTTCGGGGTTGCGCACGCGCTCGTTGATGACGTTCCAGCTCTGCAGCGCCGGCGGAATCTTCGGCGAAATACCGAACGCCGCCAGCACTTCGTCGTCGAGACCGGCGGCATGATAGGCCTCGGGCACGGCGTAGATGTTGTCGACGTCCCTGGCCTCGATCACGGCGCTTTCGCGCACGTTGCAGAACAGGCCGAGCTTGCGGCGCTCTTCCTTGGGGATCTCGCGATCGGTGCGGCACAGCAGGATATCGGGCTGGATGCCGATCGAGCGCAGCTCCTTGACCGAATGCTGCGTCGGCTTGGTCTTCAGCTCGCCCGCGCTCGGAATGAACGGCAGCAGCGTCAAATGGATGTAGACGGCGTGATCGCGCGGCAGTTCGTTCTTGAGCTGGCGGATCGCCTCGAAGAACGGCAGGCCTTCGATGTCGCCGACGGTGCCGCCGATCTCGACCAGCACGAAATCATACTCTTCGTTGCCGGAGAGGACGAATTCCTTGATCGCGTTGGTGACGTGCGGGACCACCTGAATGGTCGCGCCGAGATAATCGCCGCGCCGTTCCTTGGTGATGATGTCCTGATAGATGCGTCCGGTCGTGATGTTGTCGGCCTTGGTGGCCGGACGCCCGGTGAAGCGCTCGTAATGGCCGAGATCGAGATCGGTCTCGGCGCCATCGTCGGTCACGAACACTTCGCCGTGCTGATACGGCGACATCGTTCCGGGATCGAGGTTGAGATAGGGGTCGAGTTTTCGGAGACGGACCTTGTACCCGCGGGACTGCAGCAGGGCACCGAGTGCCGCAGAAGCCAGACCCTTTCCGAGCGAAGAAACCACGCCGCCGGTGATGAAAATGTACCGCGCCATGGGACTCAACCTTTAAGGCCACTGCCCCGATTCGCAAAAACGAATCGCGTCGCGAGGCGAACATTTCGCCGGGCTGTGGGTGACGTGAAAACTAAAGCGAATTCAGTGTATTGATGGGAAGTTCTGATGCAGGACGGTAGAGCCGGTCCTGCATAGCCACCCTGCTTTATTGCGAACGCGGCGCCTGCGGGCCCGATGGCGCCTGCTGTTCGTCGACCTTTTTCAGCGTGTCGAGAACGCCGCCGGAGGTCGGCGGAGCGACCGGAGTAGCGCCGCCCTGCGTGGTCGGCGCGGTGCCGAGAATCGAGCTTGGCTTGCGGTCGATGCCCGCAATCCAGGCCAGCGCCATGCTGGTGAGGAAGAACAACCCTGCCAGAATTCCCGTCGTGCGCGTCAGCAGGTTCGCGGTCCCGCGGCTCGACATAAAGCCGGCGCCGCCGCCCATGCCGAGGCCACCGCCTTCGGATTTCTGCAGCAGCACCGCGCCGATCAGCACGGACACGATCATGAGATGAACGACGATAATGACGGTCTGCATTTCTAACCTTCCGTCACAAGCCGAGAGCGCCGGGCTTCGGCTGCATCATGGACTTGCGGGTTTTCCTGAAGTTGCGCGGTGTTACACGATCGGACGGGGCATTGTCACCCCCAACCGCTGCCCGTGAGATAATTGCCGCAGCCTCGCCGGCAAGCCCTTTCCTCCCTTTCTCACGCCTTGCCCTGGCAACTTGAAATGAGCCAAATTTCTCATATACTGGACGAATGGATCAAATAGTAGACGAACATACCGCCCGCCTTGCGCAACGGATTCGGCTCGAACGCGACAGCCGTGGCTGGTCGCTGTCCGAGCTTGCCGAGCGGTCGGGGGTCTCGAAGGCCACGATCAGCAAGATCGAGCGCTCGGAGGTCAGTCCGACCTCGGTGGTGCTGGTGCGGCTCGCCAGCGCCTTTAGCCTGACGCTCGCGGGCTTGCTGCTGCGCGCCGAGGGCGGTGGCGACCGGGTGGCCCGGGTCGCTGCGCAGCCGATGTGGCGCGATCCGGAAACCGGCTACCGGCGCCGGCAGGTCTACAGCCGCCCCGATCATCCGGTCGAAATCATCGAGGTCGAAATGCCGCCGCGGCAGCGCGTGACGCTGCCTGCCGCATCCTACGCGCACATCCGGCAGCTTCTCTGGGTGCGCTCCGGCGCGCTGGTCCTCACCGAAGGCGGCATCCGTCATGAACTCAATACCGGCGATTGCCTCGGCTTCGGTCCACCGGCGGAAGCGACGTTCGCCAACGAGACCGACACTCCCTGCACCTACGTCGTCGCCCTTGCGCGGAGCTAGAAGGCGATGTCGGAGACGATCACGAGGTATTCTCCGGCCGAGGCCTCAAGCTCCGACAATCGAGTTTCCGCCGGACACAATGGCGGCCCACCGCTCGACCAACACCGGCCGGAATGGGGCGACGGCGGTATCGGCAATTACTTCTACTGGAAGGCCGCGCATCGCGCCGCCTGGCGCAACCCCTCGCCTGGCATCGTCGCGTTTCGCATCCGCAAGGCCGACCGGCTCGGTCTCACCTACGAGGAATACACGCTCGAAATTCTCGAACGCGGCCGGCACCTGCAGGTCGAGGACGTCGACCGCATTGAACAAATCAAGCAAGCGCGCGCATTCAAGGTTTGAACATGAAGCAGACCGTGATGGACATCGTTGAAATCAGGCCGTTGCAATCCACGCCTGCCATCCGTGTGATGCTGAACGAATTGCTGATCGAAACCGTCGCCGATGGGGGCTCGGTCAGTTTCATGCATCCGCTCTCGCCCGCGGCGGCGAATGCCTTCTGGGAGAATTCACTGGCAGCGGCTGCGCGCGGCGAACGCATCGTTCTCGGCGCCTTCGACGGCGACGATCTCGTCGGCACCGTCACGCTGCTGCTCGACCTGCCGCCGAACCAGCCGCACCGTACCGAGATCGCCAAGATGATGACGCGCGTCAGTCATCGTCATCGCGGCATCGCCACTGCCTTACTGCGCGAGGCCGAGCGTCTGGCGATCGCGCACGGCCGCTGGTTGCTGGTGCTCGACACCGCCGAGGATGAAGGCGCCGCTGGATTGTACGAGCGGATGGGCTTCCGCCTCACCGGCCTCATCCCGGATTACGCGCTGAAGCCGCATGGCGGCCTCACAGGCACGCTGATCTACTGGAAACGGCTAGGGGAAGCCGTGCCGACCTGAGCTAGCAGCCGGCAGCAATCGCCAGGAAATCCGCCGCTTTCAGGCTCGCGCCGCCGACCAGCGCGCCGTTGACGTTGGGAACCGCCATCAATTCGGCAGCGTTCGAGGGCTTGACCGAACCGCCGTAGAGAATCCGGATTTTTGCTCCTTCGGCCTTAAATCGATCGGTCAGGACACCCCGGATAAATCGATGAACTTGCTCGACATCTGCCGTGGTCGGCGTGAGCCCGGTGCCGATCGCCCAGACCGGCTCGTAGGCCACGACCAGATTGGCTGCGGTCGCGCCGGCCGGCAACGATCCCTTGAGTTGGCCGCCACAGACATCCAGCGTCTGACCTGCATCGCGCTGCTTCTGGGTTTCGCCGATGCAGACGATGGCGACGCGCCCCGCCCGCCAGGCCGCTTCGGCCTTCTGCCTGACCAGATCGTCGCTTTCACCATGATCGGCGCGGCGCTCGGAATGGCCGACGATGATGGCGCTGGCGCCGGCATCGGCCAGCATTTCGGCCGAAAGATCGCCGGTATGGGCGCCGGAAGCCTTGGGATGGCAATCCTGGGCACCGACGGCGAGTTTCGTGCCGCGCGCCTTGTCGGCAAAACCTGCGATCAGCGTCGCCGGCGGGCAGATCAGCAGGTCGGCCTTGGCAGCCAGCGCGCCCGCGCCTGCCATCATGGCTTCGAATTCGCCGAGGGCCGATTTCAGGCCGTTCATTTTCCAGTTGCCGGCGATCAGCGGCCGGATGGCGTCGGTCATGTGAATTGTCCCGCAAATGTCAGTTTCGGTGTGCCGGCAATGCGCTAGCAGAGCCGCAGCGTTACTTCCAGATAGCGACAGGTTGAACGCCGGACGGATTGCCAGACGGTCCCCCGTCCGTTAACCGCTTCCATTGGCCCGCCCCGCCAAGGTTGCGACGGGGCGACGGCCACTTTATGATGCGTTTTCAACTCGGTGACCCCCTGTTGCGAAATTCGGTTCCGGCTATCGGAATCAGGATTTCGACGGGTATGAGCCGGTTCCCTCTCCTGCAAAACAAGTTGGACCCATGCTTCGAGGAATTCGGAAAGCCTCATCAAACTGGCTCGGCAAGATTGTCATGGCCGTCGTGATGGGTGTTTTGATCGTCAGTTTCGCAGTCTGGGGCATCGCCGACATCTTCAAGGGGTTCGGGGCCTCGTCGCTGGCCAGGGTCGGCAAGACAGAGATTTCGATCGAGCAGTTCCGCCAGATCTACACCGAAAAGTTGCAGCAGCTCGGCCGCAGCTTCGGCCGTCCGCTGACCATGGAGCAGGCCCGCGCCTTCGGGCTCGACCGCCAGGTCCTGCAGCAGACCATCGCGGAAGCCGCCCTCGACGAGGAAGCACGCCGCATGGGGCTGGCGCAGTCGCAGGAAGAAACCATGCGCCTGATCTACACCGATCCCAACTTCAAGGGATTGGGCGGCGCGTTCGATCCGGCCCGCTTCCAGGCCACCATCCGCCAGTTCGGCTACACCGAGCAGCGCTATCTCGCCGAGCAGCGCCGCGTCGGCTTGCGGCGTCAGATCGCCGGCACCATTTCGGCCGGCCTCGAGCCGCCGCAATTGCTGATCGACGCGCTGACGCGCTTCCAGTCCGAGCAACGCTCGATCGACTACATCAAACTCGACGCGGCACAGGCCGGTACGATCGATCCACCCTCGCCCGAGGCGCTCGCCGCCTATTTCGAGGACAAGAAGATCCAGTTCCGTGCGCCTGAATATCGCAAGCTGGCGTTCGTCGCGGTCACGCCCGAAGAACTCGGCAAGTGGACCGAGGTATCCGATGAGGACGCGAAGAAGACTTTCGACCTGCGCCGCGACCGGATCGGCACGCCGGAGAAGCGCGAAGTCCAGCAGATGTTCTTCCCCAGCGCCGAGGAAGCGCTGACGGCACGCAGCCGCATCACCTCGGGGACATCGTTCGACGACGTCGCCAAGGAGCGCAACCTCAACCTCGCCGACGTCGATCTCGGCATGATCGCCAAGACGGCAATCATCGATCCCGCTATTGCGGATGCGGCGTTCGCGCTGCCGGCGGGCGAAGTCAGCCAGCCCATCAAGGGCCAGTTCGGCGTGGCGCTGGTCAGGATCGGCAAGATCGAGCCGGGCACGACGCCGACCTATGAGAGCGTCGCGGCGCAGGTGAAGAAGGAGCTCGCCACCGAACGCGCGCGCGCCAAGGTCGCCGAAATCCAGAGCAAGATGGAAGACGAACGCGGCGGCGGCGCCAATGTGGTCGAGGCTTCGCAGAAGCTCGGCCTGACCCCGATCACGATCGACGCGGTCGATCGCTCCGGCCGGCTGCCGTCCGGCGAGCCGGTGGCGAATATCCCGCGCGGGCTCGACGTGGTGTCGCAAGCGTTCAACTCCGATATCGGCGCCGACAATGATGCGATTCCGTTCGCCGCCGGCTACGTCTGGTACGACGTGCTCGGCATCACCCCCTCGCGCGAACGCACGCTCGACGAGGTTCGTCCGCAGGTCGAAGCGAAATGGCGTGAAGACCAGATATCGGCCAAATTGAAGACCAGGGCCGGCGAACTCGTGCAGAAGCTCGAGCAAGGCGGCACGCTGGCGGACGCCGCGGCCTCGGTCGGCGCAAAGGTCGAGACCGCGACCGGCTTCCGGCGCGACGCCTCATTGCCTGGCGTTCCCTCCGCCGTGGTCACCGCCGCGTTCCGCACCGCCAAGGACGGCGTCGGCCAGACGCCGGGCACCGGCGGCAGCGAGTGGTTCGTGTACCGCGTCACCGACATCAAGGTGCCGCCGATCGAAACCGCTTCCGACGACGTCAAGAAGCTGAAGGACACGCTGCAGCGCGGGCTGACCGACGAACAGACCGCACAATACGTGACCAAGATCGAATCCGAGATCGGCACTTCCATCAACCAGGCCGCCTTCGCGCAGGTGACGGGCGCTAACAACTGAGCATGATCCGGCGGAAAGCCCGCCGGGCCCTGCTGCAAGAAGACACCCAATCCTGAAGGCTCGCGATGGACGATTTCAAATCTATCATCGGAAAGGTCGCCACCGGCGCGACGCTGTCGCGTGAGGAGGCCGCATCGGCCTTCAACAGCATGATGTCGGGCGAAGCGACGCCCTCGCAGATGGGCGGCCTGCTGATGGCGCTCCGCGTTCGCGGCGAGACCGTGGACGAGATCACCGGCGCGGTGTCGGCGATGCGCAGCAAGATGCTGCGGGTCGATGCACCGGCCAACGCCGTCGACGTGGTCGGCACCGGCGGTGACGGTTCCGGCTCGGTCAATGTCTCGACCTGCGCCTCCTTCATCGTTGCGGGCGCCGGCGTGCCGGTCGCCAAGCATGGCAACCGTGCGCTGTCGTCCCGCTCGGGCGCTGCCGACGTGCTGGCTGCGCTCGGCGTCAAGATCGATCTTTCGCCTGAGAACGTCGGCCGCTGCGTCCAGGAAGCCGGCATCGGCTTCATGTTCGCGCCCTCGCATCATCCGGCGATGAAAAACGTCGGCCCGACCCGCGTCGAGTTGGCGACGCGCACGATCTTCAATCTGCTCGGACCGCTTTCCAATCCGGCCGGCGTCAAGCGACAGATGGTCGGTGTGTTCTCGCGACACTGGGTGCAGCCGCTGGCGCAGGTGCTGAAGAATCTCGGCTCCGAATCCGTCTGGGTGGTTCACGGCTCCGACGGGCTCGACGAAATCACCCTCACCGGCCCGAGCTTCGTGGCCAGCCTCGAGAACGGCGAAATCCGCACCTTCGAGGTGACGCCGGAAGACGCAGGCCTTGCCCGCGCCGGGGGCGACGCGCTGAAGGGCGGCGACGCCGAGGCCAACGCGATCGCGCTGCAGAGCGTGCTCAACGGCAAGCCCAGCGCCTATCGCGACGTCGCGCTGATGAACGCCGCGGCCGCGCTGATCGTGGCCGGCCGTGCAAAGGACCTGAAGGAAGGCGTCGCGCTGGGCGTCCAGTCGCTCGACAGCGGCGCGGCGGCAGCGCGGCTGAAGCACCTGGTCGCGGTTTCGAACGGCTGATCGCGGGAGCGCCTGACATGTCCGATATCCTGAGCAAGATCGAGGCTTACAAGCGCGACGAGATCGCCGCCGCGAAGCTGGCGCACCCGCTCGCCGAGATCGAGGTCCGCGCCAGGACTGCATCCGCTCCCCGCGGCTTCGTGCACGCGATCCGTGAAAAGCTCGCCCGCGGCGAGTATGCGCTGATCGCCGAGGTGAAGAAGGCCTCGCCCTCGAAGGGACTCATTCGCGCCGATTTCGATCCGCCTGCACTGGCCAAGGCCTATGAGGCCGGCGGCGCGGCCTGCCTGTCGGTGCTGACGGACGAGCCCTCGTTCCAGGGCCATATGGATTTCATGGTCGCGGCGCGCGCGGCGACCAACCTTCCGGTGCTGCGCAAGGACTTCCTGTTCGACACCTATCAGGTGGTGGAAGCCCGCGCCCATGGCGCCGACTGCATCCTGATCATCATGGCCGCGCTCGACGATGCCGTGGCTCGCGATCTGGAGGATGCCGCGATTGCGCTCGGCATGGACGTGCTGATCGAAATCCACGACCGCAGCGAACTCGATCGCGCGCTGAAACTCCGTTCGCCGATGATCGGCGTCAACAACCGCAACCTGCGCACCTTCGAGACCACGCTCGCGACCAGCGAAGCGCTGGCGCCGCTGATCCCGCGCGAGCGCCTGATGGTCGGCGAGAGCGGCATCTTTGCGCCGGCCGACCTTGCCCGCCTCGAACGCGTCGGCATGTCGACCTTCCTGGTCGGCGAAAGCCTGATGCGGCAGCAGGACGTGACGGCTGCGACCCGCGCGCTGCTGGCGCGCAGCGAGACGCCGCGCGCGACCGGGACCGGCTAGAACATGGCGCGCAAGGTTTTTAGAGATAAGGCTTCCAAAGACAGCCCCGCCCTCACCCATATCGATGCGTCGGGCGAGGCGCGGATGGTCGACGTCTCGGCCAAGGCCGCGACCGAACGCACCGCGGTGGCCGAAGGCCGCGTCGTCATGAGCAAGGCGACGCTGGAACTGATCGTTTCCGGCAACGCAAAGAAGGGCGACGTGCTGGGCGCCGCTCGCATCGCCGGCATCATGGCGGCAAAACGCACGTCGGACCTGATCCCGCTGTGCCATCCGCTGGCGCTGTCCAAGGTGACGCTCGACATTGCGCCCGACAAGAAGCTGCCCGGCTGCGTCGTTCGCGCCACCGTCAAGGTCACCGGCCCGACCGGAGTCGAGATGGAGGCGCTGACGGCGGTGTCGGTGGCGTGCCTGACGATCTACGACATGATCAAGGCGGTCGAGCGCGGCGTTCGCATCGAAGGCATTCATCTCATCGAGAAGATCGGCGGCAAGTCCGGACATTATCGCGCCGGCAAATAGCCGTCACGGCAAGAACAACAAGAAGGAACCGCCATGTACCGATTGGTCCTCGCCTGCACATTGCTGGTTTTGTCCGGCATGGCTTTGTCCGGCGCGATGACGGAGCAGGCCCACGCGCAGGCTGCCAATTCCGAACCCGGCTATTGCGCGCAGTTCTATCCGAACTCGGACTGCAACAGCATCGGACCGGCAACGCCGGGCGCTGCCGTGCCTGCCGCGGAAGAGCCCGAGGAAGCCGCACCTCCGCCGTCGCCTCCGAAAAAGAAGGCCGCGAAGAAGAAAAAGCCGCCGGAGACTACGACCGCGGCGCCGGCCGGGAATCCGACCGCAGCTCCTGCCGCAAGACCGGCCTCAGCGTCGTCTGGCGCGAAACCAGCCGCAGCGTCTGGCAAGCCGCCTGTCAGGGGACTCTACCAGTAACGCCGGTGTGAGCGAGTCTGCGAGGATGAGGCAGGCCGTCGCGGGGTTGCTTCCTGTGGGACCTTCACAGGGAGGAATCCGATGCCGATCTGCAAATTCTTGAGCATGGCCGCAGCGATAGCCGTCATCGCAACGCCGGCCGCGGCCCAACAGGTGATCTACGAACCCGGCTATTGCGCGTTCTTCTATCCGAACGCCAATTGCCAGAACAAGGGCCCGGGCAACCCCTACACCGGCGACTATCAGCGCCGCGCGAGCCAGGGCGATACGATCCCGGGCAGCCAGACGCTCGGCGTCGCCCGGAAGCGAACGCCGAAATCAACGACCAGGATGCAGTGAAAGCGCCGCTTGTCCCCGGCGCCGATACGACGCCACCGTACGTTCCAATCGATCGGCGGGATCGCAAGACGCGGCCCGCCGATGCCGGTTTCGTACGGTTACTTCAGCGATGTGCTGATCGTGGCGAAGTTGCTCGATAGTTTGCTGCCGACGCCCTTGACGGAGCTGATGATCGCGATCGCAATGCCGGCGGCGATCAAACCATATTCGATTGCGGTGGCTCCGGTTTCGTCCGCGATGAAATCCTGCAGCAGCTTCTTCATTTTTACACCCTTACGCTTACCGAACTGACTGTACTTGCCACTGAAACTCGCAAATGTCGTGCCAGCGATCACGTTGAGCAATTGCATGGGTTTAGATCGTAAAGCATTGCTTGCATCGATATCCGACCCGGCAAAGGATTCCGGGTGACGTGTCGATGCGGCAGAATTTGCAGGTTCCAAACTCAAAATCTGAAGTTCCAAATCCGCAGTTTTTGTTCCGCAAGCGGAACGATGTGTTTGATGCCCGAACAGGCGCCCCCGATCATCCGCGAAGCAGGCAATGCGCGATGCTTTCAGAGCAACGCCGTTGCCGCGGTCGACATGATCCGTCGGCGCTAACCCGCCATTAACCAGTCTTGCTAACTCGCGCTCCATTTCGCAGCGGTATCTATGTCAGGTAGCGGAACCGAGGACTCTCGCTTCCAACATGCTCATTCCTGGCAGCGGCTTCGTTCCATGGCTCAATCCGGCATCCGTTCGTCAAAGATCGCCTCGCTGTTCCGCGGCGGCCCGATCCACTGGCTGATGTTCGGCGGCATCTTTCTGATCGCGGCGATTGCGATCGGCGCCACCGTCATGGCCGGTAATTTTCGCGAACGCGCGCTGCGTAACAGCGAGCGCGAGCTGGAAAACACCGTCCTGCTGCTTGCCCGCCATTTCGACCAGCAGCTCACGGATTTCGAAGTGGTGCAGAAGGACGTCATCGCGTTCATGCGATCGAACGGCATTGCGACCACCGAGAACTACCGGCGCGAGATGTCCACCCGGGACATCCATATGATGCTGAAGTCGAAAATGGCTGCGCTGTCCTATGTCGGCGGCATCAACATCTTCGACGCCGACGGCGTGCTGATCAACGCGTCCTCCGCCTGGCCAGTGCCGCGGGTCAACGCCGCGGACCGGAACTACTTCCGGACGTTCAAGCTCGATCCGAACTCGCCGGAGATGCTGGTCGAGCCGGTCTATAGCCGTATCACCGGGGTCTGGACCACGGTGATCGTGCGCAAGATCACCGGGCCGAAGGGTGAATTCCTCGGCGTCATCGGCCGCGGTATCGAGCCCGCCAATTTCGAGAAATTCTTCGCGACGCTGGCGCTCGGCAGCGGCGCGTCGATCGCCATGCACCATCGCGACGGCACCCTGCTCGCGCGCTATCCGCACGCCGCCGACATGATCGGCAAGAACTTCAAGACTGGTCCGGCCGTGCAGCGGAAGGTGTTTGACCTCGCCCACGGCACGTCTCGCCTCGCCAGCCCTGTCGACGGAGAAGACCGACTGATCGC
>JAQSDT010000729.1 GCA_029946075.1 bacterium
CGTAGAGATGCGCGAGCCATTGCCGGCTGTCGCGTCCTTCCGTGAACGCCTGCTCGACGCCCATTCGCCGTGACAGTTCCGCGAAAATGTCGAAATCGTCGCGCGCCTCGCCGGCCGGCGCGACCGCCTTACGCATCGCGATCAGCCTTGGATCGGTGCCGGCCGCGCCGATGTCGTCGCGCTCCAGCGTCATGGTCGCCGGGAGTACGATGTCGGCGAACTTCGCCATCGGCGTCCACGCACTCTCGTGCACCACGATGGTTTGCGGGACGTTGAACGCCTGCCGCAGCCGGTTGATGTCCTGATGATGATGGAAGGGATTACCGCCTGCCCAGTACACCAGCTTGATGTCGGGGTATGGCATCGTGCGGCCGTTATAGTCGAACGGCTGGCCGGGATTGAGCAGCATGTCGGCGATGCGGGCGACGGGAATGTGATCGCTGACGCCGTTCTTGCCCTGTGACAGCGTCGGAATCGGAACCGCGTTGAGCCGGCGGCCGGTGTGACCGAGCGCGCCGAGCGCGTAATTATATCCGCCGCCGGGCAGGCCGATCTGGCCCAGCATTGCCGCCAGCACCGCCCCCATCCATACCGGCTGCTCGCCATATTGCGCGCGCTGCAGCGAATGCGAGACCGTGACCAGCGTGCGTCCGCGCGGCAAGCGGCGGGCGATGTCGAGGATGGTGTCGGCCGGAATGCCGGTGATGCCGGCGGCCCAAGCCGCGTCCTTTGGCGTGTTGTCGTCGTTACCGAGCAAATAACGCTCGAAGAACTCGAAGCCGGTACAGTATCTCGTGACGAATTGACTGTCCCACAGGTCTTCCACCAGCAGTGTGTGCGCGAGCCCCAGCATCAGCGCGACGTCGGTGCCGACCTTGAGCGGCAACCATCGGCCGCCAGCTTCCGCGGGCAAATCGTCGCGCAAGGGGGAGATGCCGTAGAAGATCGCGCCGCGCCGCGCGGCCTTCGCCATCGCGTCGCGTTCGATGTGCCGGCTGATGCCGCCGCTCGCGACATCCGAATTCTTCACCGCCATGCCGCCGAACGCCAGCACCGTATCGGTATGTTCGGCGACCTGGTCCCACGTCACGTTGTGACGCGAGATCGCTTCGAAGCTGCCGAGAATATGCGGCAGGATCACCGCCGAAGCGCCGGCGCTGTAGCTGTTCACCGAACGCACATAGCCGCCGAACGCCACGTTGAGGAAGCGATGAACCTGGCTCTGCGCATGATGAAAGCGCCCGGCGCTGGCCCAGCCGTAGGAGCCGCCATAGACAGCGCTCGTGCCATGCTCGGCCTTGACCCGCGACAGTTCGCTCGCCAGCAAATCGAGCACTTCGTCCCATGGGCATGCCACGTATTTCTGGTCGAAGGTCCGCTCGGTCTTCGTACCGCGATCCAGCCATGCCTTGCGAACCATCGGCCGCAGGATCCGCGCCTTGTGGCGCATCGCATTGGTGAAGTTCTGCAGGATCGGCGAGGGCGCCGGATCGTGCGCGTAAGGCTCGATGTCCAGCGCGGTGCCGTTCCATCGCGCCGAGAAAGCACCCCAGTGCGCGCTGTGCGGGCTCCAATCCTCCGGTCCCTGATCCATTATTTGTTCTAGCCTGTGTGAGTTATCCCGCCGATGTCACGCAATTGACCCATAGCACGACCGCCTTGGTGTCGTCGGCGGGATTGGAGAAGCGGTGCGGGCGGCGGCTGGCGAAACGAAAGCTGTCGCCGGTCTTGAGCGTCCAGGTTTCGGAATCGACCGTCAGCGTCATCTCGCCTTCGAGCACGAGCCCGGCTTCCTCGCCGTCATGGGTATAGAGTTCGTCGCCGGTATTGCCGCCGGGCTCGAGGTGCACGAGAAACAGATTGAGGCGGTTCTCGGTGCCGGCCGGACTCAGTAATTGCTTCGAGATGCCGGTGCGCCACAGTTTCAGTTCGGCGCGCTGCGGCTGGCGCGTCACGATGCCGCCGGCGGACGCGTCGTCGCTCGGGCGGGCGCCGAACAGCGCCGCGATGCCGACGCCGAGCACGTCCGCCAGCGTTGCGAGCACGCGAAGCGAAGGCGACGACAAGCCACGCTCGATCTGGCTGATGAAACCGATCGAAAGGTCGGTCCGCGCAGCAACGGCCTGCAGCGATAGTTTGTGCTCGCGGCGGAGATCGCGAATGCGCCCGCCGACGGCAAGATCCATCGCGGGCTCGGCCGGCCTCGCGGCGCGCTTCGCCTTCGGTTTGGTCTTGCCAAGCTTCGCCGCCGGCTTTCTGATCCGCTTGCCGCCGCTCACGTCAGGCCGCTTCCTTCATGCTTGTGAAAATTGCTTGCAATGGCCGGAGACTTGTGACCACAATTTCATATTGGTGAAAATAGGCCGGAACGGCGTTGCCCGCAACTCCCAGGTTTAGAGGCGAGCAGGCAGCCCGGGCGGTGTTCAATCGGGGAGAAGCGTGCGATGGCCCTCAAGCGTCTCGTTCTGGCCGCAGTGGCGGCTCTTGTCGTCACGGCCGCAATGCCGGCATCGGCGCAGCAGGTGCTGAAAGTCGGCTCGACGCCGACCGGCGTGCCCTTCACCTTCCTCGATACCAAGACCAACACCATTCAGGGCATCATGGTCGATCTCATCACCGAGATCGGCAAGGACGCCGGCTTCCAGGTCCAGATCGAGCCGATGCAGTTCTCGGCGCTGGTGGCGTCGTTGACCTCGAACAAGATCGACATCATCTCGGCCGCGATGTTCGCAACCGCTGCCCGCAAGGAGGTGATCGACTTCTCCGAAGCCGTCTACACTTATGGTGAGGGGCTGATCGTGCCCAAGGCCGATGCGAAAAACTACGCGTCGCAGGAAGATCTCAAGGGCGAGGTCGTGGGCGCGCAGGTGGGAACGGCGTTCGTCGACGCGCTGAAGAAGACCGGCCTGTTCAGCGAGGTCAAGGCCTACGATACCATTCCCGACATCCTGCGCGACGTGAACGCCGGCCGCCTCAAGGCGGGCTTCGCCGACTATCCGATCCTCGCCTACAATCTCAAGCAGGGCAATTTTGCGGACGCGCGCCTGGTCGATTCGTACAAGCCCGTGACGGTCGGCACCGTTGCGATCGGAATCCGCAAGAGCGATACCGAATTGCTGGGCAAGATCAACGCCTCGCTCGCCAAGCTGAAGGCCAACGGCACCATTGCGAAGATCCTCGAGAAGTGGGGACAGAAGGCGTCCTGACGCCTTCGAGCGCGACGCAATCCCGCGGCAGGACGCAACGTGATCTGAGCCGATGCAGAAGTTCTTGAGCGACGCCGCCGAGTTCCTTCCGATCCTGCTGCAGGGCGTCTGGCTGACGATCGTCGTCACGATCGGGTCGCTGCTGCTGTCCACCGTGCTCGGGCTGTTCTGGGCGTTGCTGCGGGTATCCGGAATTCGCGTCCTGTCCGGGATCACCGTCGGGTTGATCAACGTGATCCGCGGCATTCCGATCATCGTGCTGCTGTTCTATCTCTACTTCGTGATGCCGGAATTCGGTCTCACGCTGACGGCGCTGCAGGCCTCGATTCTCGGTCTTGGCATCGCTTACTCCGCCTACCAGTCCGAAAATTTCCGCGCTGGCATCGAAGCCATCGACAAGGGGCAGATCGAGGCCGCGCAGGCGATCGGCATGGGATGGTGGATGACCATGCGGCGCGTGGTGCTGCCGCAGGCGATCAAGATCGTGTTGCCGCCCTATGGCAACGTCATGATCATGATGCTGAAGGATTCCTCGCAGGCGTCGACCATCACGGTCGCCGAACTTGCGCTGCAGGGCAAGCTGATCGCGTCCTCGACCTTCAAGAACACCAGCGTGTTCACGCTGGTGGCGCTGATGTATCTGACCATGAGCATTCCGCTCATTTTGCTGGTTCGTCACTTCGAAAAGAAGGCCAGCCAAAAATGATCGAGCTCAGCGATGTCCACAAGAGTTTCGGCCACGTCGAGGTGCTGAAGGGCATCACGGCGTCCGTCGAAAAGGGCGAGGTGGTCTGCATCATCGGCCCGTCGGGCTCCGGCAAGTCCACCATCCTGCGCTGCATCAACGGGCTCGAAAGCTATGACCGCGGCGATATCCGCGTCGAAGGTGCGCGCGTCGAGCGCGATTCACCCTCGATCGTGTCGATTCGTACGCAGGTGTCGATGGTGTTCCAGCGCTTCAATCTGTTTCCGCATCGGACCGCGCTGGAGAACGTCATCGAAGGCCCGATTTATGTAAAGAAGGAACCGCGCGAGATGGCGCTGGAGCGCGGCCGCGCCCTGCTGGCGCGGGTAGGGCTTGCCGAAAAGGCCGATGTTCATCCGCCGCAGCTGTCGGGCGGCCAGCAGCAGCGCGTCGCCATTGCGCGCGCGCTCGCGATGCAACCGAAGGCGATCCTGTTCGACGAGCCGACCTCGGCGCTCGATCCGGAACTGGTTGGTGACGTGCTCTCGGTGATGCGCAGCCTCGCGGATGACGGCATGACCATGGTCGTCGTCACCCACGAGATGGGGTTTGCCCGCGACGTCGCCGATCGCGTGCTGTTCATCGACGGCGGGGTGATCGTCGAGCAGGGACCGGCGAAATCGGTTCTCAACCAGCCGCAGCATGCGCGCACGCAGGACTTTTTGCGGCGCGTGCTGCATCCGCTCTAGCCCCCGGTTGTCTTCATGAACGCGTCTGCCATCCTGCCCCTGCGACCAAGCCTTTATGCCGACACCGCGGTCGCGCCGACCCCGACGCCGCCGCTCGTTGGCGACCGGGATGTCGCCGTTGCGATTGTCGGCGGCGGCTTCACCGGGCTGTCAACGGCGCTGCATCTGGCCGAGCAGGGCGTCAAGGCCATCGTGCTGGAGGCGCAGCAGCCGGGCTGGGGCGCGTCGGGCAATAATGGCGGCCAGGTCAATCCCGGCCTCAAGCACGATCCGGATCAGATCGAGGCCGACTTTGGCGCGGACCTCGGCGGCCGCATGATCCGGTTTTCCTACGGCACCACCAACTACACGTTCGATCTGATCCGCCGATACCAGATCCCCTGCGAGGCGCGGCAGGGCGGCACCTTGCGCGCGGCGTATAACGAGGCCTCTGCCGCGGCGATCGAGGCGACGGCCAAACAATGCATCCGCCGCAATATGCCGGTGACCCTGCTGAGCCGCGAACAGATGCGCGAGACGACCGGGGCCGACCGCTATCTCTGCGCCATGCTGGACAGTCGCGGCGGCGACCTGCATCCCCTGAGCTACGCGCGCGGCCTCGCCCGGGCAGCGATCTCAGCGGGCGCGGCCGTGCATGGCGAGACGCCGGCGTTGTCGCTGTCCCGCGAAGGCGCGCACTGGCGCATAGATGCGCCGCGCGGGATCGTGCGCGCCGAGAAGGTGCTGCTGGCGACCAATGGTTTCACGGATAATCTGTGGCCCGGGCTTCGCCGCACCGTCGTTCCCGTCTTTTCGTCAATCGCCGCAACCGCGCCGCTGCCTGATGATGTCGCGCGCGAGATCATGCCGACGCGGTCGGTGCTGTATGAAAGCGGCCATATCACGGTCTACTACCGCATCGATTCGCATAACCGTCTGCTGATGGGCGGACGCGGACCGATGCGCTGGATCAGCAAGCCGTCCGACGTCGCCTACCTGATCCGTTATGCGGAGCGGCTGTGGCCGTGTTTGAAGGGCGTGACATGGACGCATGGCTGGAACAGCCGGCTCGCCATCACACCCGATCACTATCCCCATGTGCACGAGCCGGCGGAGAATTTGCTGATCTCGCTCGGCTGCAACGGCCGCGGCGTGGCGCTCTCGACCGCGATGGGCGGGCAGCTCGCGCGACGCCTGATCGGCGGCAAGGATGCCGAGATCGACATGCCCGTCACCGGCATCAAGCCGATGCCGATGCACGCCTTCTGGCCCCTCGGCGTTACCGCCGCTGTTCTGACTGGGCGTGTGAGGGACCGGCTGGGGCTGTAGCGCGCGCTGGACTATCGCGTCCCCTCGCGGGCGGCATGATGCACGTGAAGGATCTCTACTGTCTGGTTCGATATCTGGTAGAAGATCTTGTACGGATACCGGATCAGCGGCACGACGCGAACTCCCGGCCGCTCGGCTACTTCTTGTGCGCTCTCCGGCCGTCGGCCAACACGTGCCACGACCGCTTGAAGTCGATTGTGGAATGCTTCGTAGATAGCTGGATAGTGATTGGAGATATACTCAAGAATGTCGTCGAGGTCGGCCAGCGCCTCGGTGGTAAAGACGACTTTCACGCAGGACGATGTTTTTGCAGGACGTCGCGGACCTGATCATCTGTCGCGAAGCGACCTTCGCGCGCAGCCTTCAATCCTCGATCGATGCCTTCAAGTTCCCCTCGAGTCGCGCGATAGGGTCCGGTGCCGAGGCCGGCATCGATCTCAAGCGCGATCTCTGCGAGTTCGACCTGAGCAGCCTCAGGCCAATCTTCAACGCGCCGCAATGCATCTTGAAGGATCTTGGCTGTCATACGAATAATATAGCACGGACTTGGTCTATTTGAAGAGGTCGCTGACCCTTACCCCTCCGCCACCGCTTCGCTCCAAGGCTGGAACACTTCGGTCGCGCCGCTGTTGGTGGCGCCGTCGCGCATCACGAGGCTCGGGCAGGCGAACTTCATCGGCAGGGTCTGGATCCGTGCTTCCTCGTAGTCGAAGCTGGCGCCGAGGGCGTCGCGCGCCGCTTGCGGCAGGCGGACGTCGCCGATCACGACGGCGCCTTCGCTGGCGTCGATGCGCGGCTGGTGGATCGTGGCATCGAGGTCCATGCCGTAGTCCATTGTGAACGACAGCAGCTGCGTCACCGCCGGCAGGATACGCCGGCCGCCGGAAGCGCCGATGGCGACGCGGCGGCCGTTGGCCGTCTCCGCCACGACCGGCGTGTAATTGGTGAGGCAGCGTTTGCCTGGCGCCAGCGAATTCGGCGCGCCCTGCGCCGGATCGAACCACAGCATGCCGTTGTTCATGGTGATGCCGGTTTGCTCTGCGACGAACCGCGAGCCGAAAGTGGAGAGCAGCGTCTGCGTCACCGCGGCCATGTTGCCGTCGCGATCGACCGCGGAGAAATGCGTGGTGCAGGCCGGCGCCAGGGCTTCGGCGCCGAGCGCGCGGCGTCCGTCGGCGTCGCCCATGTCCTTCAGCCGTTCGCGATAGGCCGCCTGCAGCGCTGCAGCATAGGCGAGATAGGCGGCGGCATCCGGCCCGCTGCGTCCGGGCTTCAGGCTTTCCTGCAGCAGGCCCAGCGTGCGGGTGAGCGTCGGTCCCGCCGTCAGTTCCGGCGTCGCGAACACCTTGCCGCCGCGATAGGGGATCGCCAGCGGTTCGCGTAGATGCGCGCGATATGCTTCGAGGTCCTCGGTCGAGAGCGAGCCGCCGCCCGCCTGAATGTCGGCAGCCATGCTCCTTGCAAGATCGCCCTCGTAGAAGTCGCGCGGACCGGCGCTGGCGAGTTGCGCCATCGCCGCCTTGAGCTTGTCCTGCGGCAGGCGAACACTGGCCTTGATGCCCCATTGCGCGTTCGGCGGTAGGCCGTCTTGCAGATAGGCCGCAGCGCTGGCGGGATAGCGCCGGAGATCCACGGCGGCGCTGGAGATCATCAGCGTCGTCCACCAGTCGACCAGGAGGCCTTCGCCGGCGAGCTTGACGCTCGGCGCCACCAGATCCTTCCACGCCATCCTGGCATGACGCCGGTGCGCTTCCTCCATGCCGGCGACGACGCCGGGCACCGCGATCGATCCGGGGCCGTGCAGATTGCGGTCATCCTTGACGCGCTGCCACGGGAAGATGTCGGAGGCCGCACCTCCTGTCAGCGGGTAATCCTCCAGCTTCAGGCTGATCGGCGCCCGCATGCCGTAGTCGATCACCTCGTATTTGTTCTCGCGCGCGCGGTAGAGCACCATCGCGCCGCCGCCGCCGACCCCGCTCATCCAAGGCTCCAGCACGCCAAGCGCAAAAGTGGTGGCGATGACCGCGTCGACGCAGTCTCCGCCGGCGGCCAGCACCTCGGCGCCGACGGCCGCGGCCTTGCCGGACTGGGCCGCGACGATGCCGCCTTTGGCAGATACGGCGGGTTTACGGAACATTTGGGTGTTGGAGAACTGGTCGCGCATGGATGGCTTTCGATCTGTTGCGGTGTCTGATGGGGCGGGCGATCTATTGTCTGGCTTTTTGCCTAGCTTTTTTGCCTAACTTTTTTCCTGGCCTTGCCACCACGGATACTGGCTCGGCATGTCCTGCGACACTTTTCCGGGAAAGGATGGCGGGCGCTTTTCGAGGAACGCCTGGACGCCCTCGCGCACGTCGGCGTGGCCGCCGCGCTCGATCGACATCGGCTTGTCGATGTCCAGAAGATCGAACGGAGCCGGTGCGCCGGAAAAGCGCCACAGCATCTGCCGGGTCAGCGCGACCGAGACGGCGGAGGTTGCTTCCGTCATCTCGCGCGCAATTTCCTTGGCGCGATCGAGCAGTTGCGCCGGCTCCACCACCTCGCTGACGAGGCCGCCGGCACAGGCTTCGTCCGCCTCGAAGGTGCGGCCGGAGAGACACCAGCGCAGCGCCTGCGGCAGGCCGACCAGTTTCGGCAGGAACCATGCGCTGCCGGCTTCCGGGACGAGGCCGCGGCGGGCGAAGATGAAACCGATCTTGGCGCCCCTGGCGGCGATGCGGATATCCATCGGCAGCGTCATGGTGATGCCGACGCCGACCGCGCCGCCATTGATCGCGGCGATCGACGGTTTGCGGCAATTGAAGATCGCCTCGACGAACCGGCCGCCGCCGGGCCTGGCGCTGGCGAACACGCCGGCGCCGTGCCTGCCCGACGTGTCGAAGCTCGCCGCACCGCCGGAAACGTCGGCACCGGCGCAGAACGCGCGGCCCGCGCCGGTGACGATGACGGCACGGATGTCGTCGTCGCGGTCGGCCCGTTCGAACGCGTCGGCGATCTCGGCGCCCATCTGGCCGGTATAGGCGTTGAGCTTGTCGGGCCGGTTCAGCGTGAGAACCATCAGCGGGCCGTCGAGGTCACAGATGATGTGCTCGTAGCTCACGGCAGCGCCTCCCGGGCTTGCTTGTTCTTGTTTGGCTTGCTCATCGATAGCGTCGCCGGGCGTCCCCAACAATGGCTGACGTGAGAGAATGTTGGCCGGCGGTGAACAAAAGTCATGCGGCGGGCGTGTCCTAAGAATTGGCCTTGGGGGCCAACAATGTCACACTGCGCGAGGACATGGGATATGCAAAGGAGCATGCCGGTTTGACCGCGGACGCATTCATTCATCTGCCCGGTCTCAGGGACCGGGTCACGCATCCCGCCAACTCGCGGCTGCGGCTGACACCCGAGATGTTTGCGATCTGGGAGCAGCGCGTCCGTGCTGCCGGATGGCCGGCCAATTGGCGGCTGTCGGACGATGAGATCGAGGCGTCGCGGCTGGCGGTGCTCGGCGGTCACAAGGACGGCGACGATCTCTGGATCTACTCCTACGGCTCATTGATGTGGGATCCCGGCTTTCACTTCGACGAAGTCAGGCTCGCCGATGCCGAAGGCTATCAGCGCCGTTTCACGCTCAAGATCCAGCTCGGCCGTGGGTCGCACGATTATCCGGCGCTGATGCTGTCGCTCGAGCCGCAACAGGGGTGTTGCCGCGGGCTCGCATTCCGCATTGCGGCATCGTCGGTTCATGCGGAGTCCGCGATCCTGTGGCGGCGCGAGATGCTGCGCGGCGGTTATACGCCGGCGATGGTGCCCTTGCATACGCCGCAGGGACCGATCTCTGCGCTCGCCTTCGTCTCGAACCGGACGCATCCGGGCTATGTCGGCGAGTTGCCGCTGCCGGAGACCGCGAACCTCATTGCGACCGGGAAGGGCATTCTCGGCACCAACCGCGATTACCTCGAACAACTGGCGACGCAGCTCGATGCGCTGGGAATCGAGGACGGCTATGTCGATGCCTTGCGGGCCGAAATCAGCCGCCGCTGCTGACGGCGGCCTATACCACGCAGAACAGGCAGAGCTTGTTGCCGGTGGGATCGCGCAAATAGGCCGCGTAAAAACCCTTGTCGGCTTCCGGCGGACGAAAGCCGGGGGCGCCCTCGTCGGTACCGCCATTCGCCATGCCGCCGGCATACGCCGCCTTGATTTCATCGGGCGTCTTGCCGAGATAGGCGATCATGATGCCGTTACCGGCGCGAGCTTCCTTGCCGTCGTAGGGCGGGCAGATCGCCGTGTGGCAATCCATGATGGTCTTGCCGGGGCCGACCTTGCCATAGCCGAGCCAGCCGCCGTCGCTGACCTTGCGCTCGCTGCCGAGCGCGCCAAATACCGCGTCATAGAATGTTCCCGAGCTGGCGCCGTCGCGGGCGCCGATGGTGACATATCCGATATGGCTCACGTCGCGATCCTCCCTGCTTTATGTTCGTTGGCGCGCAGCATAGAGCATTTCCGTGACAGGCGCTGCAGCATCCCGGCTTGCTGACGCAAGTGCAAAACGGCAGAGATGGCTATACTGCGATGCAAATGCGCGGCGCCGAAAAGAACCACGAATGGAGCGAGGGATGACGGGGGAAACCAAGTCGCACTACGAGGCCATCGTAATCGGCGCTGGTGTGGCGGGCATCTACCAGATCAAGCGGCTGGCGGATTTGGGAATAGATGCGCTGGTGCTCGATGCTGCGCCCGATCTCGGCGGGACCTGGTACTGGAACCGCTATCCCGGTGCGCGCTTCGATTCCGAGAGCTACACTTACGGCTATTCCTTTTCGAAGGAGCTGCTCGACGAGTGGCACTGGAAGGAACGCTTCTCGCCGCAGCCGGAGAATTTGCGTTACCTCAATTACGTCACCGACAAGTTCGGCCTGCGCAAATACATGCGCTTCAACTGCAAGGTCGAGAAGGCGGCATTCGACGAAGCGGCGGATCTGTGGCGGCTGACGCTGGGCGACGGCCGGGAGCTCACCTGCCGCTTTGCAATCCTGGCCATCGGATTGCTCTCGACGCCAACGCCGCCACGGCTGGAGGGCATGGAGTCGTTCAAGGGCCGCTCGTTCCACACCTTCTACTGGCCGCACGAGCCGGTCGATCTTGCCGGCAAGAAAGTCGCCATCATCGGTACCGGTGCCACCGCGATCCAGATCATCGGCGAAATCGCCGACAAGGTCGGCGAACTCACCGTGTTTCAGCGGCGGCCGAACTGGAGTGCGCCGCTCAACAACGGTCCCATCTCCAACGAGGAGATGGCCGACATTCGTTCGCGTTACGACGAGATTTTTGCGGCCTGCGCGCGCTCGCCCGGCGGTTTCGAACACGAGCCTGACCGGCGCGGATTCTACGAGGCTACCCGCGAGGAACGGGTGGCGCTGTGGGACAAGCTCTATGGCGAGCCCGGCTTCGGCATCTGGCTGAGCAATTTTCGCGAGATCTTCACCGACGAAGCCGCCAATGCCGAGTTCTCCGCCTATATCGCCGATCGCATCCGCCGCCGCGTCAAGGATCCCGTGACGGCGGAGAAGCTGATCCCGAAAGACCATGGTTTCGGCGTGCAGCGCGTGCCGCTGGAGACGAATTACTTCGAGGCCTATAACCGCGACAACGTGCACCTCGTCGACATCAGTGAAACGCCGATCGAGCGGGTCACCGAAACCGGCCTGCTCACCAGCGCGCGGGATTACGATTTCGACATCATCGTCTATTCCACCGGCTTCGATGCCATCACCGGCTCGTTCGACGCGATCGATATCACCGGCACCCACGGCGCGAAGCTGTTCGACAAATGGCGGGACGGGCCGTCGACCTTCCTCGGCATGATGGTGCACGGCTTTCCGAACCTGCTGATGCCGACCGGCCCGCAGAGCGGATCGGCCTCGACGAATTTTCCCCGCGGCATCGAGAACGGCGTCGGCTGGTGCATGGGCCTGCTCGAATACATGTGGGCGCGCGGCCATACGCGCGCCGAGCCGACCATCGAGGCGCAGGAGCGCTGGACCGGGCACGTCACCAAGATGTACGCCATCATGCTGATGCGCAAAGCCAAGTCGTGGTTCACCGGCTACAATTCCAACATTCCCGGCCACGAACACGGCAAGACCCGCTACCTCGTCTATAATGGCGGCACGCCGAAATATGTCGCCGCCATCACCGACGTCGCGCAAAAGGGCTATGAGGGCGTCGTGTTCGATGCCGCCGCGCGGGGGGCGGCGGGGCGTGCGACCGCTGCGGAATAGACCGGGCTATCGCCCGATACCGATCCCGGCCGTCGATACCGATGCCGCATGTACCGGCGGGACGGCGTGGATGGCCGCTTCGGTGCGATAATGCGGCAGCCGGTCTTCCAGCGAGTAGCAGAGGCAGAGCGCCAGGCTCGACCACACCGCGGCGCTGAAATACAGCGACATCCAGGCGATCTCGTCTTTCCACTCGGCAAGATCGTGCGTCACCACCCAGCGCGTGGTGACGTCGCGCAGGCCTTCGAGCGGCTTCATCAGCGTGCTGCCGTCGCCGACTTCGGTCCGCCACCGGTTCAGGTACATCGGCACGTCGACCGTCATCAGGAACGCCAGAAAGAACACGATGCCGGCGATGGCCATGATCAGCATCACGCGGACCGCGCCGTTGAATTCCGGCAGCAGACGGCACAGCCCGATCCCGATCAGGAAAAAGGCGACGGCCCACAGCGAGTTCTCGATCGCGTTGTACAGATAATGCGTGGTCAGCACCGCGTACCACGAGAAGCATTCGGCGATCAGGATGATCGGCAGGATCAGCCACGCCATGTTCACCGCGGTCTCCGCGCCGGTCATCGTGCCGAGCTGGTACAGGATAACAGCCCATTGCGCGGCGAAACAGATTTCGGCGACGGTTGCCACCGTTCGCCCGACCATGACGCTCGACAGCCAGGTGTCGAACAGGCAGATGCGCTGCACGTCGGCGCGCGGGAGGAACGACCTGAAAGCGCAGCCGAACACGTAAGCCGCGCAGAGCAGCAGCATGAACTGGACGTCCGACGTGCCGGCGGCGCTGCCGGCCGTCTGACCGGAAAGCTGGCGATACAGCACGAACCATACGGCGATGTTGACGCCGCTGACCAGCGTCAGCAGGCTCCACCACCAGGCAACGGGGTTCGACCAGCTCAACGAGCCCGTGGCCGGAGAATTCGGTGTCAGCGAACTCGGTCGCTCCCTCCATTCGAGGCTCATGATTTTCTCCGCGCGTAATCGAAATGACATCCAGCTGAATTGATTCTGTCATGAATCGCTGTTGGTCACGACCGAAATCTGTGTCATGCAACTGTCACAATGTGACAGGCGAAGGCTTCCGAAAGCGAGGCGAGCGTCTTGTTTCGGGGGAAATGTGACAGGTGCGTTTTGGATCGCGGACCATGTAGCTTGCGAGCCTTCGAAAGCTCCGCTTTGATGACGCGCCTGCTACCGCCAGAGGACTGTTCCGATGCCGATCGTGACCGACGCCGCCTTCATCCTGCCTGACGATTTTGCCGACGCCGCCTTGATGGGACGGATCTGGCGTCCCGATCTGGCCAGCCCGTCGGTGGTGGCGATCCGTGCCGATGGCGTGTTCGACATATCGAACGAATATCCGACCGCGAGCCAGCTTGCCGCCGTTGCGGATCCCGCCGCGGCGTTGCGCGCGGCGCGGGGCGAACGGGTCGGCTCGTTGCAGGAACTGCTGAACAACACGCCGCCCGACGGGCGCGATTCGTCGAAGCCGTGGCTGCTCGCGCCGATCGACCTGCAGGTCATCAAGGCCGCCGGCGTTACCTTCGCGATCTCGATGCTGGAGCGGGTGATCGAGGAGCGGGCGCGCGGCAATCCGGATTCGGCAGCGTCGATCCGCGCCGAGGTGACGAAGATCGTCGGCACCGATTTGTCGCGGCTGAAACCCGGCTCGGCCGAGGCCCAGCACGTCAAGGACGAGCTGGTCTCGCAGAACGCCTGGAGCCAGTA
>JAQSDT010000730.1 GCA_029946075.1 bacterium
ATCAAGGGCATGTTGCCGGATGGCAGCACCAGCTTCGTCGGAAAGCTCGGCGAGGACATCGAGGTCAAGTTCGAACAGGCCGGCGTCTACGGCATCAAATGCACGCCGCATTACGGCATGGGCATGGTGGCGCTGGTCGTGGTGGGCACGCCCGCCAACGAGGAGCAGGCGAGGGCGGTGCCCCAGATCGGCAAGGCCAAGCAGGTATTCGCCGCCCTGTTCGAGCGTTTTGCCGCCACCAAGACGGCCGCGAAATAGACGGGCCCCTACCGGTACCAGTGCCATGTCCGTACAGCGCTTGAGAGACTACCAGGGTCCCGCCCTGTTTTCGTACGGCTTCCGGCCGTTCTTCTTTTTCGGCTCGGTCTATGCGGGCGCCATCGTCCTGGTGTGGCTGCCGGTGTTTTATGGCGAACTCGAACTGCGCTCGGCGTTCGCGCCGCGTGACTGGCACGTTCACGAGATGCTGTTCGGCTATATCGCCGCCGTCATCGCAGGTTTCCTGCTGACGGCGGTACCGAACTGGACCGGCGGTCTGCCGCTGCAGGGCAGGCCGCTGATGCTGTTGTTTTCGGCCTGGGTGGCCGGGCGAATTGCCGTCAGCCTGTCGGCGGCGATCGGCTGGACGACGGCTGCAGCCATCGACTCGCTGTTTCTGATCCTGCTCGCGGCTGCGGCTGCGCGCGAAATCATCGCCGGCAGAAAGTGGAGCAACCTTCCCGTCGTCGGGATCGTCGGCCTGCTGGCAGCCGTCAACCTCGCATTTCATCTGGAGGCGCACTTTGCAGGACTTGCGGAATACGCCACCCGCAGCGGCGTTGCCATCGTCATCGTCCTTGTCGCGCTGATCGGCGGACGAATCATCCCGAGCTTCACGCGCAATTGGCTGGCGCGGCAGGCGCCTGGCCCGATGCCCGTGCCGTTCGGCCGCTTCGATGCCGTCACCATGGCGATGACGGTGGCCGTGCTCGCGCTGTGGATCGTGCAGCCGCTGCAACGGGCGACCGGCGCGATGCTGCTCGCCTGCGGCGTCCTGCACGCCATTCGTCTCGTGCGGTGGCGCGGCCATCGGACCTTCGCCGATCGGCTGGTGCTGATCCTGCACGTCGCCTATGCCTTCATTCCTGCGGGTTTCATACTTTCGGCGCTCAGCGCTTTCGGCTTGATCCTGCCGAGTGCGGGGATCCACGCCTGGACCGGCGGCGCGATCGGCGCCATGACGCTTGCGGTGATGAGCCGGGCCACGCTTGGCCACACCGGGCGGCGGCTGGAAGCCTCACTGGCCACGCATGCGATCTACGCAGCGGTCATCACCGCGGCATTGGCGCGGGTCTGCGCGGTGCTCGAAGTCGATCACACCGGCGTCTTGCTGGTTGTGGCCGGTATCGCCTGGGCTGCCGCCTTCATCGGATTTGCCGCCGCCTATTCGGCGGCGCTGTGGTCGCCGCGCCGGTTCTGAGAACGATCCGGTCCAGCCGGTGCGTAGCCGGTATCAAGCGGGTTGTGAAATGCGCCCGGTCGCACCTCGCAGCAGCTTGCCGATTTCAGGCTTGCACGCGCCGCAATTGGTCCCGGCCTTCAGGTGCCGGCCGATCGCCTCGACGCTCGTCGCGCCCTTCTGGATTTCGGCCGAGATCTGGTGTTGCCCGATGCTGAAACACGAGCAGACGATCGGCCCCGTGTCCTGGCCGGCTTCCTGCGGTCGCCCTGTCAACAGCGACATCCTCGCATTCGGCGACAGCGCTTGCTCTGCAAACAGGCCCGACAGCCACGACCGCGAGACGAGCTTGTGGTCCGGTGCGATGAACACGCAGCCTTCCAGCCGGCCGTCGCGCACGGCCGCGTAGCGATAGCGGCCGGCATTCGGATCGCGATAGGCAATCCATTCGACGTCATATCCGACACCAAGCTGCGCCCGCGCCCAGTCGCGCCAGCTCGGCGGCCGTTCGTCGCCCGCCATCTCCATGCGCCAGCAGGTACCCGAACGTCCGCTGACCCAGTACCCTTCGGCAGGGTGTTCGATCTCCCGGCGACTCAAGATGAAGGCATGCCATTTCGGCAAATAGGCCGCAGCTTTCACCGGCGTGTGCTTCAGCTCCGGTTGTCCGGAAATCGGATCGCTGGCCGGATTGACCAGCGCATTGACCCGGCCCTCACCGGCAAACTCGCCGTTCCAGTGCATCGGCGCGAACAGGCATCCGCGCCGCTGCTCGGCGGTGACGACGACGCGCGCCACCATCTCGCCCCATGGGCTGGTCAACCGCGCCAGCCCGCCATTCTCGACGCCGGCCTGCCGCGCATCCTCGGGATGGAATTCGGCGCAGGGTTCGAACGTATGCGCCAGCAGCCGCGGCGATTTCCCCGTGCGCGTCATGGTATGCCATTGATCGCGAACCCGTCCGGTATTGAGCACCAGCGGATAGTCGCGACTGGTCGCATTCACGGCGGGGCGCGGCGTTACCGGCACGAACCGCGCCTTGCGGTCAGGCGTGAAGAACTCGCCGGACTCGAACATCCGCGGTGTGCCGGTTGGATACTCCCGCGTCACCGGCCACTGAATCGGGCCGAGCGCGTCGTAGGCGCGGTCGTCGATCGTGCTCAATGCCGACAGATCGAAATCGCGCATCCCGTGGTTCTCGAAGCCGGAGAGCGCGGCATGCTCACGGAAGATTTCGGCAGGGTTCGCATATTCGAATCCGGCAAAGCCCATGCGGCCGGCGACGTCGCAGACCGCCCGCCAGTCCGCGCGTGCCGATCCCGGCGCCGGCAGAAAGGATCGTTGCCGGGAGATGCGGCGTTCGGAATTGGTGACGGTGCCGTCCTTTTCACCCCAGGTGAGCGCGGGCAGCAGCACATGGGCACGGCGCGTGGTATCGGTGTGGCGCATGCAATCGGAAACGACGACGAGTTCGCACGCATCGAGCGCCGCGCGGGCGCGATCGGAATCCGGCAGGCTGACCAGCGGATTCGTCGACATGATCCAGACCGCCTTGATGCGCCGGTCCGCGATCGCGTCGAACATTTCGACGGCTTTCAGCCCGGCCTTGTCGGCGATCACAGGCGAGCGCCAGAACCGCTGCACGATGTCGCGGTGTTGCGGATTGTCGATCTCCATATGCGCGGCGAGCTGGTTGGCGAGGCCGCCGACCTCCCGTCCGCCCATGGCGTTGGGCTGTCCGGTGAGCGAGAACGGCCCCATCCCGGACCGTCCGATCCGGCCGGTCAGCAAGTGGCAGTTGATGATCGCATTGACCTTGTCGACGCCGCTGCTCGACTGGTTGATGCCCTGGGAATAGAGCGTGACGACGCGCGGCGTCCTGGCAAACCAGTCGAAGAACAATTCGACGGAGCCTTCGGCGAGCCCGCAAGTAGCCGCGGTTTGCGCAACGGTCTGGCCGGCCACCTGCTGCAGCGCGGCTTCCGCTCCGGTGGTGCGATCGCGCACGAAGGAATTGTCGCCGGCGTCTGCGCGCGCCAGATGGGCCAACAGCCCGTTGAACAGAACCGAATCGCTGCCCGAGCGCAGCGGCAAATGCAGATCGGCGCCTTCGCATGTCGCCGTCCGGCGCGGGTCGATGACGACAATGCGGCAGGCAGGATTATTGGCCTTTGCGGCCATCATGCGCTGGTAGAGGATCGGATGGCACCAGGCGGCATTGGAGCCGACGAGCACCAGCAGATCGGCGGTTTCGAGATCTTCATAGCAGCCGGGAACGGTGTCGCTGCCGAAGGCGCGTTTGTGACCCGCGACGCTTGATGCCATGCACAGTCGCGAATTGGTATCGATATTGGCGGTGCCTACGAAGCCCTTGGCGAGCTTGTTGACGACGTAATAGTCCTCGGTGAGAATCTGGCCGGAGACGTAGAACGCCACCGAGTCCGGCCCGTGTGTCCGGATGGTGCGGCTGAATCCTTCCGCAACGAAATCGAGCGCGGCATCCCAGGTTGCTTCCCGTCCGTTGACGACGGGTTCGAGCAATCGTCCCTCAAGCCCGATGGTTTCGGCGAGCGCCGACCCTTTCGCGCACAGCCGGCCGAAATTGGCCGGGTGAAGCGGATCGCCCTGAACGGTGACGGCACCCTGCGCATCCTTGCCGGCGACGACACCGCAGCCGACCCCGCAATACGGACAGGTTGTCTTCACCGCCACGCGCGATCACCTTCAATTGGCTGAAGCGGCCGCCGTCTGGACATAGATCCAGACGGTGTTGTTCTCTACCTTGGCCGGATGGGCGCGCGTACATCCCTCGTCGGGCGCAACCGCCACCCCGCTTTTCAGCTCGATGACGAAATTGTGCAGCGGGCAGGTGACGCGCTTGTTGTGAACGATGCCCTGCGACAGCGGTCCGCCTTTGTGGGGGCAGCGATCGTCGAGCGCAAATACCTCGTCGTCGCCGGTCCGAAACACCGCGATGTTTCCCGCTGCCGTTTTCACCACGCGCGAGCCGAGCACCGGAATATCGCTCAGCGCTCCGATTTCGATCCACTTTGTCATGCCAGTTCCAACTCAGCCATGGGCTTGAACTCATTGCTCTCGACACCGCGTCTGGCGCGTTCTGCCCACGGATCGCTTTGCGAGAACTGCTGCGAATAGGCGAAGCGGCTGAACAGCGTCTTGCGGTTGGCCACGTCGTCGACCACCAGCTTTCGGATGGCGTCGAGACCGATGCGATCGCACCATTTGTACATGCGTTCCAGGTACCAGCCCTGTTCGCGATAAAGCTGCGTCAGCGCGGCGATCACCTCGAGCGTCTCTTCCTCGGTCGCAACCTTGCCCAGGAATTCGGTACCCTTGATGTGAAGGCCGGCGGCGCCGGCGAAATGGATCTCGTAGCCGGAATCGACGCAGATTACGCCGACATCCTTGCAGGTCGCTTCCGCGCAGTTGCGCGGACAGCCGGACACGCCGAGTTTCACCTTGGCCGGCGTCCACGAGCCCCACATGAACTTCTCGATCTTGATGCCGAGGCCGGTGGAGTCCTGGGTGCCGAAGCGGCACCATTCCGAGCCGACGCAGGTTTTCACCGTGCGCAGTCCCTTGGCATAGGCGTGGCCGGACACCATGCCGGCATCGTTGAGATCGGCCCAGACCGCGGGCAAGTCCTCCTTCTTCACGCCGAGAAGATCGATGCGCTGTCCGCCCGTGACCTTGACGGTCGGAATCTTGAACTTGTCCGCGACATCGGCAATGGCGCGCAGTTCGTCCGGCGTGGTGACGCCACCCCACATGCGGGGCACCACCGAATAGGTCCCGTCCTTCTGGATATTGGCGTGGACGCGTTCGTTGATGTAGCGCGACTGCGCGTCATCGCGATATTCGCCGGGCCAGGTGGCGATCAGGTAGTAATTCAGCGCCGGACGGCAGGAATGACACCCGTTGGGGGTCTTCCAGTCCATGAATTTCATGACGTCGGGGATCGTTTTCAATCCCTGCTCGACGATGACGCGGCGCGCGTCGTCATGGCTGTGATCCGTGCATGCGCACATCGGCTTGATCTTCGGCGCCACCGAATAGTCGCCGCCGAGCGTGAAGGCGAGCACCTGTTCGACCAGTCCCGTGCAGGAACCGCACGATGACGACGCCTTGGTGTGGGCGCGCACGTCATCGAGCGTAAACAGCTTCTTTTCGCTGATCGCCTTGACGATGGTTCCCTTGCAGACGCCGTTGCATCCGCAAATTTCGGCTTCGTCGCTCATCGCCGCGACCGAGTTCTGGCCGCTGTGGCCACCGTCGCCGAGATTGGCCGAGCCGAACACCAGCCGTTCGCGCATCTGCGACACGTCGGTGCCGTCGCGCAAATGCTGGAAATACCAGGGACCGTCGACCGTATCGCCATAGAGCACGGCGCCGACGATCTTCTTGTCCTGGATGACGATGCGCTTGTAGACGCCGCGGGTGGCGTCCTGCAGCACGATCTCTTCCTTGTCCGGGCCGGGCGCGAAATCCCCGGCGGAGAACAGGTCGATGCCAGTCACCTTCAATTTGGTCGACGTCACCGAGCCGTCATAGGTGGCAAAGCCCTTCATCGCGAGATGGTTGGCGCAAACCTTGGCCTGATCGAACAGGGGAGCGACGAGGCCGTAGACCTGGCGGCGATGCTGCACGCATTCGCCGACGGCATAGATGCGCCCGTCATAGGTCTGCATGGTGTCGGAGACGACGATGCCGCGCTCGCAATAGAGCCCGGCCTTGCGCGCCAGTTCGACGTTGGGGCGGATACCGACCGCCATGACCACGAGATCGGCCGGGATCTCCTCGCCATCGGCAAAACGAACGCCGGTCACGTTGTCGGTGCCCAGAATGGCCTCGGTCTGCGCCGGCATCTTGAACACCATGCCGCGCTCTTCGAGCGACTTGCGCAGCATCGAACCGGCAACCGGGTCGAGCTGGCGTTCCATCAGGCTGTCGAGCAGATGCACGACGGTGACGTTCATGCCGCGCTTCATCAGGCCGTTGGCGGCCTCGAGGCCGAGCAAGCCGCCGCCGATGACGACGGCGTTCTTGTAGCTTGTCGACGCCTTGATCATGCGCTCGACGTCGTGGATGTCGCGAAAGCCGATGACGCCGGGCAGGTCCTTGCCGGGGATCGGCAGCACGATCGGGTTGGAGCCGGTGGCGATCAGCAGCCGATCGTAGGGAACGCGCGCGCCTTCGGAGGTGACGACCTCGCAGGTGCGGCGGTCGATCATGGCGACCAGTTCGCCCATGCGCAGCGTGATGTCGTTGTCCTCGTACCACTGCACGGTGTTGAGCATGATGTCGTCGACGGTCTTCTCGCCGGCCAGCACCGGCGACAGCAGGATCCGGTTGTAGTTGCCGTACGGCTCGGAGCCGAAGACGGTGATGTCGTAGAGACCGGGCGCACGATCCAGCAGCGTTTCCACGGTGCGGATGCCCGCCATTCCGTTGCCGATCACCACCAGCTTTTGCTTGTTAACCTTCTCGAGCATGATCTGCCTTCCAACTTCAATCCGATGGACGCCGCGCGGCGCACGCGGATGTGCGGCGTCGATCGGCAAGTAGTTCTTGTGTTTTTGGGAAGCGCCCATCAGCGGGCGGAGGATCATCGTCTATGACGATCGCTGCCTTGCGAACTCAATCGCTGCTCTGCAGTATTCAAGAGACGTGCCACTGCGTGACCACGCGTTTTTCGGCAGCGTGAGGCGCTTGCCTTTTCAAAGATGCCCAAAATATCATCCGTGAAGGCTACCAATTATGCAGAATACGGCCGCTTTGCGTGATCCGGCGGCCGGCCTGCCCAGGAAAATGCCAGTAGAATAACGGATCGTGCCTTCACGGATGTTCTCCTGAAAGTGGCCGGGCGCGCATAATAAAACACCACGCTGCACGTTCGAGTGGCTGCTGCTGCCGACAAACAGAGCATCGGCGATTTCGACGACAAGCCGTGCACCGGCGGCAACGCACTGCGATTACTGGCGAAGTTGCGAGCCGGCTTTCTGGCACATGAATTGCTGAAAGCTGTTCGGACGCATCTCAACGATGAGATGATCGTCCCATCCCAAAATTTGATCCTTCGGTGCCGTGATCGCCGCGCGTTGCGCGCGTCGTCCGGCGCCAATGCTTGAGGCTGCCTGATGAAAATCGCTGAATTCAAGAAGGCCGGCCACTGGCCGACATTGCTCGCCGCGTTTCTCTACTTCGACATCAGCTTCATGGCCTGGGTCGCGCTTGGCCCGTTGATCGTCTATATTGCGCGCGACATGAGTCTGGCCGTCGACGAGAAGTTTACGCTCGTTGCCATTCCTGTCCTGGCCGGCGCGTTGCTTCGCATTCCGATGGGAATCTGCGCCGATCTGATCGGCGCCAAGCGGACCGGAATCATCGCGCAGCTCGTCGTCATCGCAGCGACCACATGGGTCTGGTACTACGGACTCAACAGCAAGCTTGCGATCGAGATCTTCGGTCTCGCGCTCGGCATCGGCGGCGCCTCGTTCGCAGTCGCTCTGCCGCAGGCCAGCCGCTGGTATCCGCCGCAATATCAGGGCGTGGTGATGGGCATCGCCGGCGCCGGCAACATGGGCGTCGTCCTCGACACCATGTTCGCACCATCGATTGCCGAGCATTACGGCTGGCAGGCCGTGTTTGGCGTGCTGCTGATCCCGATGCTGCTGATCCTGGCCTACTATGCCTATGCGGCCAAGGATGCGCCGGGAGAACGGAAGCCGATTTCGTTCAAGGCCTATGGCGCGCTGTTCCTCGATCCGGACAGCCGCTGGTTCATGTTCTTCTACTTCATCACCTTCGGCGGCTTCGTCGGGCTGGCCAACGCGCTGCCGCTCTATTTCACGGTGCAGTATCATGTGTCCGGCGTCGCAGCGGGCCTGCTGGTCTCCCTGATTGTCGCGTTCGGCTCGGGCTTCCGGCCGGTCGGCGGCCTGATCGCCGACCGGATCGGCGGCATCCGGTCGTTGTCGATGCTGTTCGCGGTCGTGGTCGCGGCCTATCTCGTCATCGCCTTCATGCCGGAAGGGCCGGCCTCGCCGACACCGGCAGGCTGGGCGCTCACCGAAATGCCGCGCATCGCCTGGCTGTCGGTATTGCTGTTCTCGGTCGGCGTGCTCGCGCTCGGCATGGGTAATGGCGCGGTGTTTCAGCTCATTCCGCTCCGCTTCCGCCACGAGATCGGCATGATGACCGGTCTGGTCGGCTGCGCCGGCGGCATCGGTGGTTTCTTCCTTGCGAAGGCGCTCGGCGTCGCCAAGGGAATGACCGGCGGGTTCGGTCCGGGTTTTCTGTTTTTCGGACTGCTGGCATTGCTTGGGTTCCTCGGGCTTGCCATGGTCAAGGTCCGCTGGCGTACCACGTGGGGAGCCGCGTCGGGCGCGCGGGTCTGACGGCGTGCGCGCGAAGCGGACGACGTGGTAGGTCTCGCGGGTGACTATAGGTTCGCAACGAAATCTTCAGGTCCGGGTCGGTTTCGTCAGCGAAACCGGCAAGCGATCCGCCAATGAGGACTATGTCGGCGTTTGCCTCGGGCAATCCGGCGTGACCAACCGTGACATCGTCGGCGTCGTCGCCGACGGCGTCGGCGGACACAAGGGCGGACGTGAAGCCGCCGAACTCGCGACCCGATGCTTCATCGACGCCTATTATTCGTTGCCGGAAACCCTCGGCGTGCGGCGCAGGGCGTCGCGCTCGCTCGAAGCCGCCAACAACTGGATTTACACGCAGGGCCGCAACGATCCGCTGCTGAGCGGTATGAGCTGCGCCTTCTCGTCCATCATCCTGTCGCGGCGGCTGTGCCATGTGATCCACATCGGCGACACCCGCGCCTACCGGCTCAGCGAAGGCCGCCTCGAGCGGCTGACCAAGGATCACATCGCCGGACGCGGCGACCTTGCGCACCTCCTTAACCGCGCCATCGGCTTCGAGGATTTTGCCCGTTTCGACTATGCGACGGTCGGATTGCGCCAGCATGACCGGCTGCTGATCTGCAGCGACGGCGTCCATGGCGCGCTGCAGGACCATCGCCTGCAGGTGCTGCTCAGCGAGCGAACTTCGCCGGACGAGACCGCGCGCGCGCTGGTCGACGCTGCGCTGGATGCCGGCTCGAGCGACAACATGACCGCGCTGGTGCTCGATGTCGTCGACCTTCCGCCTGCGGACCGCGACGAACTCACTCATTCGATCGCCACGCTTCCGATCCTGGATTTGCCGAATCCGGGAGATACCGTCGACGATTTCGTGCTCGGCGATATCCTGTCGGACGGTCGCTACAGCCGGCTGTTCAAGGCGACCGACCGGCCGCGGGGCCGCGAGGTCGTTCTGAAGTTTCCGCACCCGCGCGTCGCCAGCGAGGGCTCATATCGGCTTGCCTTCGTCCGCGAGGCCTGGGTTGCGGCCCGCGTGCGAAGCCTGTGGATCGGCGAAATCATCGAGCTGCCCGAAGAACGGCAGACACGCCTCTATTCGGTGATGCCGCTCTATGAAGGCGAAACGCTGGAGCAGCGCCTCAATCGTTCGCCGCAGCTCTCGCTCGCCGAGGGCATCGGCATTGTGACCAAGCTGGCGCGCGCGGTTGCCACCCTGCATCGGGCCGGCATCATCCACCGCGACATCAAGCCCGACAATGTGATCCTGTTGAAAGCCGGCGGATTGAGGCTCGTCGACCTCGGCGTCGCGCGCGTGCCGCTGCTCGAGGATTTTCCGGCGGAGGACATCCCCGGCACCGCCAGCTACATGGCGCCCGAACTGTTCGGCGGGCGGCCCGGCGACGAATTCTCCGATCTTTATGCGCTCGGCGTGACCGTGTACCGGACGTTCACCGCCGCCTATCCCTATGGCGAGATCGAACCTTTCTCGCGCCCCCGCTTTACCAGGCCTGCGCCGCTGTCGCGTTATCGCCCCGATCTGCCGGCCTGGCTCGATGCGGTGATCGGCAAGGCGCTCAACGTCGATCCGGCCCAGCGCTTCGGCGACGTCATCGAGTTCTCGCACGAACTGGAGAACGGCGCGATGTGGGCAAAGCCTGCCGCAACGACACGGCGATCGCTCTACGATCGCGATCCCCTGATATTCTGGAAAAGCCTGTCGGCTGGCCTGATCGTGCTGGTGATCCTGCTGCTTGCCTGGCGCTAGTATCGCGGCCTTCGCTGGACGTCTAACGGCCGGCGCTGACGAACAGCCAGACCGCGATGGCGGTCAGCATGATTGCGAAGAGATTGCCCGCCATCGCGCGCCGCGCGGGCGCGGCGAGAAACGTCCGCAGGCTGCCTGCCAGCACGACGATCAACCCGTGCACCAGCGTGGCGACGCCGACATAGATCGCGACCAGAAGCGCCAGTTCGCGGGTGGAGGGCGAGGGGCCGCTGGTGAATTCCGGCAGGACGGCGATGAAAAACAGCGCGGCCTTCGGATTCAGCAAATTGGTGATCAGTCCGCGGCGAAACTGCACGCCGAGCGAGGTGTTGACTGCGACGCGCTCGATCGGTTGCCGCGCCTCCCGCCAGCTGTCGAAGGCGAGCCAGCACAGATACAGCGCACCGGCCCAGCGGAGGCTCTCATAGGCAACACGGTTGTTCAGCACCAGCGACCCGCCGCCGAGCCCGACGGCGATGCCGAGTAGCGCGAGGCCGAGCGCGACGCCAAGCACCGCGGCAAACCCGGCGATGCGGCCACGGCTGGCGCCGAGCACGGCCAGATAGGCCATGTTCGGCCCCGGCGTCATTTCGATGACGAGGGATGTCAGCACGAAGGCTGTCAGCGGCGAGTCGAACGGCATCCAGCCGCTGGCCGCAAGCTCCTGGAACCGGTCCATCTCGTGATCAGTTCACTGCGCGGCGCGATTCCAGGTGTGCTTGCAGGGGGCGGTCGAAGCGCCGGCTGCCTGTGCGGGTTCATGGTGGACACCGGTCAGGCGCACCACCTCGACGCAGTCGGCGTTGAGCCGCACATTATCGGCCAGCCGCTCTGCCAGCAGCACGGCCTGCGACGGGTCGTTCGATTCGACGTCGATCTGGCGCTGCAGGCACTTGAAGCTGTGGCCGTCGGAGTTCAGCAAATCCTTGTAGAAGGAGACGCGATAATGGTTCATCCGACCCTCCCATCCTGACGACGCAAATTGCTATGGCTCAGGCGTCGATCTCGGCCAGCCGCCGGCGGTCGCGCAGCACGATCTGACGCGCGCTCGAAAACACCAGAACGCCCTGGTCGCTGAGCTGCGACAACGCGCGCGATACGGTTTCCAGCGTCAGGCCGAGATAGTCGCCGATATCGCGGCGGCACATCGGCAGCGCCATCATGCCGGCCTTGGCGAGCCGGCGGTCCATTTCGAGCAGGAAGGTGGCCACCTTTTCCATCGCGGTCTTGCGGCCGAGCAGCAGCATGTGATCTTCCGCGTGCCGCAGATCGCCCGCGGTCATGGTCCAGAGATTGTGGGCGACCCTGACGTTGGATCCGGCGGCAGCTTCCAGGCTGCGGCGCTTGACCAGGCGCACGGTGGTGTCGGTGATGGCTTCGGCGGTGAGGCGGTGGGAGGTGCCGGGATCGAGCCCGAACACGTCGCCGGCGAGGTGGAACGCGCCGATCTGGCGCCGGCCATCGCTCAGGAGTTTGTAGGTGCGAACCGCGCCGCGGATCACCTGATAGACGTATTCGGAGGGCTCGCCCTCGCCGTAGATCTCCTCGTCCTTGCGGTAGGAGAATTCGGTCGCGATCAATCCCGAGCAGCTGGCGATGATGCTGAACTGGTCGGCCGACGGCGCGAGCGGGGCGCGGGGAGCGCCGAGAACCGTGGCTGCCGTGGCTGAAATCGTCTGGGTCTGCATGTCGCCATCTCCTCGATGCGGGATGGCTCTTGTGTACCGGTGACGCGGGCGGCCGGATATTTGGGTCGATATCCTAAGGAGATCCCCTTACGGGGTTTTACGGAGGCGAGGATTATGGAAATGTCTGCCGGGTCGTTCAGGGCTGGCCTGCGGTGTCGCGATGATTGATCGCGTTTCGCACGCATTCGACCAGATTATCTTCCAGATTTGGCTTCAATAGCACCTGCCGGACCCCGGCGGAGCTCGCCTTGGCGGCGATGTTTTCGTCCGGGTACCCCGTAATCATCACGATCGGGGTGCTGACGTCGAGCCGCCGCAGCCGTTGCACCAGTTCGAGGCCGTCGATCTCGGCCATCTTGTAGTCGACCACCATGCAATCCGCGCGATGCCGGGTCGAGGACCCCAGCAGCGCGCTGCCGCTGCGGAAGGTGCGGACGTCGAATCCCTCGGTTTCCAGCAGGAACCGCAATGACGTCCGGACGTCATAGTCGTCATCGACGACGTAAATCATCGACTTCCTAGGTGCGGGTCCGATCCCGGCGGAGCTGTCTTGAGCGTCGATCATCGGCCTAAACTAGCGGCTTTCCTCAGCCGCGAATTGACTTAGCTCAAGTTGACTTGGCTCAAGCCCTCCCGGCTCAATCCTTGACGATCCCGGCCCGGATCGCGAACCTGACCAGCTCGGAAAGGTTACCGGCCTGCATCTTGGTCATGACGTTGGCCCGGTAGACCTCCACCGTGCGCGGGCTGATGTCGTAGTCGCGGGCGATCGTCTTGTTGGACTGGCCGGCCACCAGGCCCTCCATCACCTGCCGCTCCCGCTGCGTGAGGGAGGCGATGCGCGCGGCCATGTCGGCCGAAATGCTATCGCCTTTCGAGCCGTCCTCGCTCTGCGCCAGCGCGGTTTCGATCATGCGGATCAGCCGGTCGTCCTCGAACGGCTTCTCGAGAAAGTCGAGCGCGCCGAGCTTCATGGCCTCGACGGCCAGCGGCACGTCGCCATGGCCGGTCATCACGATCACCGGGAGCTTGCGATCGGCTGTCTTCAACTGGCGCAGCAGCTCCATGCCGTCGATGCCGGGCATGCGAACGTCCGTGACCACGCAGCCGGCCTCCAGCTTGGCAGCCTCGTCCAGGAACGATAGCGCGGAGGAAAACAGCTGCACCTCGAAGCCGGCGGCGCCGAGCAGGAATTCCAGCGAGTCGCGCATCGCCGGATCGTCGTCGATGACATAGACTTTACCCGGCGACATCGGTCACATCCTTGGCTGACGCAGCTGGCAGGGTGAAGCGAAACGTCGCGCCGCCGGAGGCGTTGGTTTCGGCCCACATCTTTCCGCCATGGGTCTCGATGATGGTGCGGCTGATCGACAGGCCGACACCCATGCCGGTCTGCTTGGTCGTGAAGAACGGCTGAAACAGGCTTGTCCGGGCTTCGTCACCGAAGCCGTGCCCGGTGTCCGAAACGGCAACTTCGATCATGTCGTCGGCGGTCCTTGTGTTCGAGGCGATCAGCTCGCGGTGGGTCGAACCCGCCATCGCCTCCAGGGCGTTGCGGAACAAATTGACGAGGACCTGCTGAATCTGGACGCGGTCGGCCAGCACCTGGTCGTGGGTGGGGTCGAGGTTGAAGCGCA
>JAQSDT010000731.1 GCA_029946075.1 bacterium
CTCACTGCTGCTGTCGTTTCCGGGCACGCCGATCATCTATTACGGCGACGAGATAGGAATGGGCGACAATATCTATCTTGGTGATCGCAACGGCGTGCGGACGCCGATGCAATGGACGCCGGATCGCAACGGCGGGTTCTCCCGGGCAGACCCCGCGCGCCTTTATGCTCCGACTATTATGGACCCCGTCTACGGCTACGAGTCCGTCAATGTCGAGGCGCAATCGCGCAGCCTGTCTTCGCTGTTGTCGGCCACCAAGCGGCTGATCTCGGTGCGCAAATCGACGCTGGCGTTCGGCCGCGGCACCATGTCTTTTATCCGGCCGGAAAACCGTTCGGTGCTGTGCTATGTGCGCCGGTATCGCGACAAGGTGATCCTGTGCGTCGCCAATCTGTCGCGCTCCGCACAGGCGACCGAACTCGATCTGTCCACGTTCAAGGACCGCATTCCGCTGGAAATGCTCGGCCGCACGCGTTTTCCCCCGATTGGCGATCTGCCCTACATGATCACGCTGGCGCCCTACGGCTTCTACTGGTTCGAACTGCAGGAGCGCGACAAATCCGAGCCGGTGAAGCCGCGCGCGGTGCCCGAATTCGAAACGCTGGTGGTGCCGCTGAATGCGACCTGGGTGTCGCTGGCGCGCGAACGCGGCGTGTTCGAGCGCGACGTATTGCCCGAACATCTGGCTCGCAGCCGCTGGTATCCGGAACGCTCGGCGAAGGCGATCCATCCGACGCTGGTTTCGGCGATTCCGTTCTGCGATATCGGTGACAACCGGCCGTGGCTTGCCTTCTTCGAGACCACGCAGCGCGGCGTCACCACCCGCTACCTGTTGCCGATGCAGATCGAATGGGTCCGCTACGACCGCGAGCGTTACAATCCGAGGGCACTCGCCGCCGTACGCCAGGGCGCGCGCGAAGGCACGCTGCTCGACGTCGCCACCGATCAGATCTTCATCGGATTGCTGCTGCGCAACCTGCAGCAGTCGCTGACGGTAGAGGAAGGCGAGCAGGGCCTTCGGCTCGAATTCCGCGCCACCAGCCGCTTCACAGACAAGCCGATAAGGCAGCCCGAGCATATCAGGGCGATCGACGTCGACCGGCCCGACAGCACCACGCTGGTCGACGACGACTATGTCGTGAAAATCTACCGCGCGCTGGAATCCGGACCGCATCCTGAAATCGAGATGGGTCATTTCCTCACGGAAGTTGCGGGCTTTGCCAACACTCCGGTGCTGCTCGGCACCGTCGAACTGGTCGACGGCAACGAGAACAGCGCCGTCGGCGTCGTGCACGCCTTCGTTCCCAACCAGGGCGAACTCTGGGCCGTGACGGCCTCCCATCTCGATCGGTTCATCGAAGAGCAGCGTCTGCTGCCGCCGAGCGAATATCCCGGAGAGCGTGAGGAGCAACTGCCATATTTGCGTACGATGGCGCAGGCCGGGCGCCGCGTGGCCGAACTGCACATGGCGCTTGCAGGCCACAACGATCGCGTCGAATTCGCACCCGAACCCACGCGCCGCGAGGACATCCAGCGCTGGAACGGCGAGGTCCTGGTACGGGTGGAGCGCATCTTCGATATGCTCGGCCACAGACGCGACACGCTGAAGGAAGGCGAACGCGTGTTGGCCGATCAATTACTGGCGATGCAGGCAACCCTGCCCGGTCGCCTCAAGGCGTTGCTGCCGACCGAGTTCGACGGCCTCAACATCCGCCTCCATGGCGATCTGCACCTCGGCCAGTTGTTGACCGCCAAGGACGATATCTTCATCGTCGATTTCGCCGGCGAGCCGCGTCGTGCCATCACCGAGCGTCGGCGCAAGGCACCGGCGGCGCGCGACGTCGCCAGCCTGGTTCGCTCGATCGACTATTCAGCGACCTCCGCGCTTGAGCGGGCGCTCAAAATGTCCCACGACGAAAACGACAAGCTTGGCGCAGCGCTTGGCGCCTGGCGCAACCGGGCCACAGCCGCGTTTCTGACTGCCTACCGCGAAGCCATGACCGATCGGCGGCTGTGGCCGTCTGATCCGGAGGCCTCAGAGCGGGTTCTGGCCTTTTTCCTGCTTGAGAAAGCCTTCTATGAGATCGAATATGAGCTGACCAACCGGCCGGACTGGCTGCGCGTGCCCCTGACCGGAATCCTACGAATGCTGTCGCAAAACTCGCCCGAGGCCTCATGACCAAGTTATCCGCCGAGGCTTACGCGATCATCGAAGGCAAGCATTCCGATCCCTTCCATTATCTCGGCCTGCACAGCGAGGGCGACCGGAAAATCGTGCGCGCGTTTCTGCCCGAAGCCTCCGATGTGGAGGCGATCGGCGAACACGGCGAGAGCGCGCCGCTGCAGCGCATTCACGATTCCGGCCTGTTCACCGGCGCGCTGCCGAATGGCTCGACAAAGTACCAGCTCCGCGCCCGCTTCGGCGACGACGTCGTCGAACTGGACGATCCCTATCGCTTTCCGCCTGTACTCAGCGACTTCGATCTCTATCTGCTCGGCGAAGGCACGCAGCGGCGGATCTACGACAAGCTCGGCGCGCATCCTCTGACGCTCGACGGCGTCGACGGCGTCGCATTCGTGGTGCTGGCGCCGAACGCCAAGGGCGTCAGCGTGGTCGGCGATTTCAACTACTGGAACCGGCGGCGGCATCCGATGCGCGTGCGCGGCGCCGGCTATTGGGAGCTGTTCATTCCGGGCGCCCGTGCCGGCGACCACTACAAGTTCGACGTTATCGAGCCCAACGGGCAGCATCTCCCGCTTAAATCCGACCCGTTGGCGTTCGCCGCTGAAGTGCGCCCGAAGACCGCGTCGATCGTGTTCGACCAGGCGAGATTGCCGCGCCCGCGGCCGGCGCCGCAGGGCATGAATGCGCTGAGCGCGCCGGTTTCGATCTACGAGGTCCATCTCGGCTCGTGGCGGCGCAAGAACGGCAATGAGTGGCTGACCTACCGCGAACTCGCCGAGCAGCTTCCGGCCTATGTGCGCAGCCTCGGCTTTACCCATGTCGAATTGATGCCCGTCAGCGAGCACCCGTTCGACGGCTCGTGGGGCTACCAGCCCACAGGACTTTTCGCGCCGACCAGCCGCTTCGGCAGTCCGGAGGATTTCGCCGCGCTCGTCGATGCCTTTCATCGCGAAGGCATCGCCGTGCTACTGGACTGGGTGCCCGGACATTTTCCCGACGATCCCCACGGCCTCGGTCATTTCGACGGCACGGCACTGTACGAACACGCCAATCCCCTGCAGGGTCGCCATCTCGACTGGGGTACGCTGATCTACAATTACGGCCGCACCGAAGTGGTGAACTTCCTGGTCTCCAATGCGCTGTTCTGGCTCGACCGCTACAATATCGATGGCCTGCGCGTCGATGCCGTCGCCTCGATGCTCTATCTCGACTACAGCCGCCCGGCCGGCGAATGGATCCCGAATCGCCATGGTGGCCGGGAGAACCTCGAAGCCATCGATTTCCTGCGCCGGTTCAATACCGAGGTGTTCGGTAATTTTCCCGAAGCGACGACGGCTGCCGAAGAATCCACCGCATGGCCGCAGGTGTCGCGACCGGTCGAGCATGGCGGGCTCGGCTTCGGCTACAAGTGGAATATGGGCTGGATGCACGACACGCTGAATTACATCAGCAAGGATCCGATCCACCGCAAGCATCATCACGGCGATATCCTGTTCGGCCTGCACTACGCATTCTCCGAGAACTTCATCCTGCCGCTGTCGCATGACGAAGTCGTGCACGGCAAACGTTCGATCCTTGGCCGCATGCCCGGCGACGACTGGCAGCGTTTTGCAAATCTGCGCGCCTACTACAGCTTCATGTTCGGCCATCCCGGCAAGAAGCTGATGTTCATGGGCTGCGAATTCGCGCAGGAGCGCGAATGGAACCACGATCATTCGCTGGACTGGCATCTGCTGGATCAGCCGAAACACGCCGGCATCCACAATCTGGTCCGCGATCTCAACCGGCTCTATCGCACCGTGCCGGCGCTGCACGAGATGGACTGCAACCAGGCGGGATTCGAATGGGTCATCACCCATGATTCCGGCAACAACGTCTTTGCCTGGATCCGCAAGGGCTTTGACGCGCATGCGCGCTGTCTCGTGGTCATGAATTTCTCGCCGAACGTCTATTACAATTATCGCGTCCGCGTGCCGTTCGCCGGCAAGTGGAAGGAAGTGTTCAATTCGGACTCCGCGCATTACGGCGGCAGCAATGTCGGCAATATCGGCGAGGTCCGCACGCTGGAGGGCAACATCGCCGAGCTCAATCTGACCGTCCCGCCGCTGGCCGCGATCTTCCTCGTACCGGAAAGCTGACGCATGCGATTGTCCGCAGGCACCCCTTCCCGCCTCGGCGCGAGCTGGGATGGCAGGGGCACCAATTTTGCGCTGTTCTCGGCCAATGCCGAGAAGGTCGAGCTATGCTTGTTCGACGGCCATGGCCGCCGCGAGCTTGAGCGGATCGAATTGCCCGAGCGCAGCGAGGACGTCTGGCACGGCTACCTCAACGACGTCTCGCCCGGGCAGCTCTACGGTTACCGCGTCCACGGCCCCTACGCACCCGAACGCGGCCACCGTTTCAACGCCAACAAGCTGCTGCTCGATCCCTATGCCAAACGCACTGCCGGACGGCTGGTGTGGAGCGACGCGCATTTCGGTTATCGCACCGGCAGCGCGCGCGAAGACCTCTCGTTCGACCGGCGCGACAATGCCCGCGGAATGCCGAAGGGGATTGTGGTCGACGAGACCTTCAACTGGGGCCGCCGCGAGGTATTGCGCCCCAACATCCCCTGGGAAGACACCATCATCTACGAGGCGCACGTCAAGGGACTGACGCAGCTGCGCGAAGACGTGCCGCCAGGACTGCGCGGGACCTATGGCGGCCTGAGCTCACCCGTCATGATCGACCACTTCAGGCGACTCGGCGTCACAATGATCGAGCTGCTGCCGGTCCACGGGCTGATCGACGACCGGGTGCTGGTCGAGAGGAGGCTGTCGAACTACTGGGGCTATAACACGCTATCGTTCTTCGCGCCCGAGGCCCGCTACGCGCAGGACAACGCGCTCGATGCGTTTCGTACCACCGTGGCGCGGCTGCACGATGCCGGCATCGAGGTGATGCTGGACGTCGTCTACAACCACACCGCGGAGGGCAATCATATGGGCCCCACGCTGTCGTACCGCGGCATCGACAACGCCTCGTACTACTGGCTCAACAGGGAAAACCCGCGTTTCTACGACGACTTCACCGGCTGCGGCAGTTCGGTCAACCTCACCCATCCGCGCGTGCTGCAGATGGTGATGGACTCGCTGCGCTACTGGGTGGAAGCCTGCCACGTCGACGGTTTCCGCTTCGATCTCGCCACCACGCTGGCGCGAACCCCGACCGGCTACGACCGTAACGCCGCCTTCCTCAGCGCCGTGCGGCAGGACCCGGTGCTGGCGAGCGTCAAGCTGGTCGCCGAGCCCTGGGATCTCGGCATGGGCGGCTACCAAGTCGGCGCATTCCCGTCGCAATGGTCGGAATGGAACGATCGCTATCGCAGCGCGATGCGGCGCTACTGGAGCGGCGAAGGCAGCCTGATCGGCGAAGTCTCCGGCCGCATGACGGCGTCATCGGACCTGTTTCACCACGACAACCGCGCGCCTCGCGCCGGCATCAACCACATCACCGTCCATGACGGTTTCACGCTGGCCGACCTCTTCAGCTACAACGAGAAGCACAACGAGGCCAACGGTGAGAATAATCGCGACGGCTCCAGCGACAACCTCAGCAACAATTGTGGCCATGAGGGACCGACGGACGATGTCGGGATCAACGCGCTGCGGCTGCAGCTGCGCAAGAACCAGCTCGCCTGCCTAATGCTGGCGCAAGGCACGCCACTAATGCTGGCTGGCGACGAGGTCGGCAATACCCAGAACGGCAACAACAACGCCTATTGCCAGGATAACGAAACCGGCTGGGTCGGCTGGGACAATCTCGGCAAGGAAGGCGACGACCTCACCGACTTCGTCGGCCACATGACCGAGCTGCGCCGGAAATTCGGACAGATCCGCTGCCAGCGCTGGCTCGACGGACGTCGCGCCGACGGCTCCTACGGCGTGCTGTGGCTGACGCCATCGGCCGAGGAGATGACAGAATCCGACTGGATTTTTCCGGACGGCCGCTTCCTCGCCTACGTGCTGGGACCGGTGGAACAGGGGCAGGCGCCGATCTTTATCGTGCTGAACGCTGCCCGCGAAGAGATCGCGTTCACGATGCCAAAGATGCCAGAATACGAGGGCTGGCAGCAGGTGCTGAACACCACCGAACTGGTGCAGGGCTCGGCTGATCTTGCATCCGGCGCCGAGACCAAGGCACCGCCGCGATCTGTGCTCGCCTTTGCGGGCGCCGCATGAATGCGCGACAATTCGGGCCACGGCTGACGAAAGACGGCACGCAGTTTCGGCTGTGGGCGCCAGCTGCCAAGCATGTCGATGTGCTGCTGGACAAGCCGCACGCTCTGACACGCGGCAGGGACGGCTGGTTCACCGCCCACATCGCCGGTGTCAAAGCCGGTGCACGCTACAAATTTCGCATCGACGATGAAATCGACGTGCCCGATCCGGCCTCGGATTTTCAGCCCGACGACGTGTTCGGCCCTGGCGAGATCATCGACCATAACGCCTTTGCGTGGCGCACCACCGACTGGCGCGGGCGGCCATGGCAGGACGCCGTCATCGTCGAAGCTCATGTCGGCACCTTCACGAGAGACGGCAGCTATCGCGCCATGATCGACAGGCTCGATCATCTCGTCGAGACCGGAATCACCGCGCTGGAGCTGATGCCGCTGGCGGATTTCGCCGGCGCCCGCAACTGGGGCTATGACGGCGTGCTGCTCTACGCCCCCGACAGTGCCTATGGCCGGCCCGAGGACCTCAAGACGCTGACCGACCAAGCGCATCTGCGCGGGCTGATGGTGATGCTCGACGTCGTCTACAATCATTTCGGCCCCGAGGGAAATTACCTCGGCCGCTACGCGCCGACCTTCTTCACCGACGCGCACACGCCGTGGGGCAGCGCGATCGACTACCGTGTCGAACAGGTGCGCGCCTTTGCGATCGAGAACGCGCTGCATTGGCTGCGCAACTATCGTTTCGACGGACTGCGACTCGATGCCGTCAACAGCATTGCCGAGCCGGGCGGGCTGGTGCTGCTGCACGACATCAGTGCAGCGGCTGGAGAACTAGCGGCCGAGACCGGTCGGCATATCCATCTGGTTCTGGAAAACGGCGATAACCGCGCCAGCATTCTCGATGCCGGCGAAGATCCGCCCAGCGGCAAATACCGCGCGCAGTGGAACGACGACTACCACCACGCCTGGCGCGTGCTGATGACCGGCGAAAAGCAGGGCTATTACTGCGACTATCAGCACTCGCCGATCTCGGATATCGCCCGAGCGCTGTCGTCCGGCTTCGTCTATCAGGGCGAAATGTCGACGTTTCGCAGAGGCAAACGCGGCGAGCCGAGCGGACATCTCTCGCCGATGGCCTTCATCAACTTCCTGCAGAACCACGACCAGATCGGCAACCGCGCGCTCGGCGACCGGCTGGAAAGTGCGGCCGATCCGCGGATGATCGAGGCGGCACTGACGGTGCTGCTGCTCGCGCCCGGCATTCCCATGCTGTACATGGGCGAGGAATGGGGCTCGAAAGCGCCCTTCCCGTTCTTCTGCGATTTCGGCGGCGATCTCGCCGACGCCGTTCGCAAAGGCCGCCGTGTCGAACTCGCCTGGACCTATGAAATGTATGACGACGAGGTTCCCGATGCGCTCGATCCGGCCACGCGGGACTCAGCGGTGCTGGACTGGAACGAGCGCGAGCAACCTGCGGCACGGAAACGACTGGCGCTGGTGCGGGAATTGCTCGCCATCCGCCGACAACAGATCGTGCCGCGGCTCGCGGCTGCGATCCATGGTGAGGCCAAGGCTGGCGACGATCGCCTGCTGAGGGCTCATTGGCGGATGGGCGACGGGACGACGCTGCGGCTCGTCGCCAACCTGTCCGACGGTGCGGTCAGCCATGCCGCCGGCGATCACGAGGGAACCCTGATCTGGGGCAGCGAGTTGGAGGATAGCATCCCGCCATGGTCGGTGCACTGGCGCATCGGATAGAAGGTTGAAGGCACGCTTCAACCGCGCCGCGAAACCCTGCGAAGAAGCGCGGCAAACAGCTACTTCTTCGTCAGCAGCAGCTTGCCGCGATTCTGGATCGCGGCTTGCGCCACTTCAGCAAAGCGCTGCAGCAGCCAGGGCAAAACGACTTCGACCTGTACGTGATCGTCGGCAACGTCGACATGGCCCGCCGCCGCCTGCCCCATCGCGCGAACGCGGAAGATCATGCGGTTGTTCTCCCAGCGTTCCTCATCGACGCTGAGCACCGGCGTGCTGGTAGCCGCCTTCGAAAGCCCGACCTTGAGGCGACGCATCGCCTCCTCGCGCCCGAGGCTGTGCGGGATCGATATCACCAGCGGCTTGCTCATCGGCCGAATTCTCCTCTGTCAACGGCATGTAATTGCGCGGCGTTTGAAAGGAAGAGGCCGTCAGCATTATCGCGCTACAAAAGGTGGAACTTTCACTGTTCCCGTTTGTTTTTACTGCGAAGACAGACACAACAAACGCCTACGGGCTGAGGAGAACTCCATGTCGATCGGGACCATCATTCTTATCATTCTCGTCATCGCCCTGCTCGGCGGTTTCAGCGGCATCGGTGGCGGACCATTCTACGGCACCGGCTACTACGGCGGCGGCGGCCTCGGCCTGATCGTTGTGATCTTGCTGATCCTGCTACTGCTCGGGAAGCTGTAAAGCGAAGTACCGGAGGGTGAGCAAAGCACCCATGCGCCGTGTCCACCTTCTTCGCTGCGAAAGAGATGGTGGGCACGCTTCGCTTTGCCCACCCCACGAGGATTTCCGTTGCGCAGGCAAAGCTCTCACTGCAACGCCAGCTTCTGCATCGCCGCCTTGATCGATGCCGCCGCGTCATCGTAACCATGCCAAGCCTTGGTCTTCGCGAGCAGCGCCGGCACGGTGCGCAAGGTATATTTCTTCGGATCGAGATCGGCGCGCACCTGCGCCCAGGTCAGCGGCATCGAAACGGTGGCGCCATCGCGGGCGCGGGGCGAGAGCACGGCAATCGCCGTCGCCAGACGATCATTGCGCAGATAGTCGAGAAAGATTTTTCCCTTGCGCATCTTCTTCGACATGTTGAGCAGGTAGCGCTCGGGATCGTCATTCGCCATCCACTGGCAGACGGCCTGCGCGAATGCCTTGGCTTCCTTCCACGTCACCTTGTCATTGCCGCCGTGCAGCGGCGGCGTCACCACATGCAGGCCCTTGCCGCCAGTTGTCTTGCAAAAGCTTTCAAAACCCAGTGCCGTCAGACGCTGCCGCATGTCTTTGGCCGCCTCGACCACTTCGGAAAATTCGACCTCCGGCGCAGGGTCGAGATCGAACACCAGACGGCCCGGCACGTCAGGCTCGCCGGGCGCGCAATTCCAGGGGTGCAGCTCCAACCCGCCGATTTGCGCCACTGCGGCGAGCCCCTCGATCTGGTCGATCTGCAGATAAGGCTTGCGGTCACCGGAGACCTTGACCAGTTCGAACAGCTTCGAGCCACCGGTCATGGCGTGGCGCTGAAAGAAGGTTTCGCCGCTGATGCCATCGGGCGCGCGCAATACCGAACATGGCCTGCCCTTTATATGGTCGATCATCCATTCGCCGACCGCCTCGAAATAGCGTGCAAGATCGAGCTTCGTCACGGGCTTGCCGTCGCCGCCGTCCGGCCACAGCGCCTTGTCGGGCTTGGAGATCGCCACGCCCATCACCTCGGACGTCTTCGCCGATGACTTCACCGACCGTACGACGGGATTTGCGGCTTTACTCATGGACGGAGCCTCCGCCGTTACTTCCTTCGCCGGCTTGTCCTGGCGCAGGCCCTTGAACGCCGCCTGACGGATATTGCCATCGGCGGTGAAGCCGGCGAATTCGATCTCGGCGACAAGCTCGGGCTTCAGCCAATGGACGTCGCGGGTCTTTTTCTGCGCATCCTTGCCGCCGAACGGGCTCCTGTCCGATGCCGCGGCCTTCAGCGCCGGCATGATGCGGCGGACCGTATCCTGGCCGAAGCCGGTACCGACGATGCCGACATAAGATAGATGCCCGCCGCGATAGACGCCGGCCATCAGCGAGCGGAATTTTCCGTTGATCGTCTTCCAGCCGCCAAGCACGACCTCTTGCCCGCCGCGAATCTTGGCCTTGGTCCAGCTTTCGGAGCGGCCTGAGCGATACGGAGATTCCAGTTTTTTCGAGATGATGCCTTCCAGCGACATTTTCCTCGCTGAATCCAGCATGACATCGCCGCGCACCACGAAATGATCGACGTAACGGATCGGACTGTCCTTGCCGTTTCGTCGATCCAGCAGCCGCTGCAGCCGCTCCTTGCGCTCCCGCAGCGGCAGCGCGCGCAGATCCTCACCGCCTGAAAACAGCAGATCGAACGCATAGAAGATCAGCTTGCCGGTCTTGTTGTCGGAGATCGCCGCCTGCAACGCGGAGAAGTTTGGCAAGCCGTTCTCATCCAAAGCAACGATCTCGCCGTCGATCAGCGCATCCGGCAGCGTCTTGGCCGACTTCGCGATGGCGGCGAATTTGTCGGCCCAGTCCAATCCTTTCCGGGTGAGCAGCGCCACGTCGCCGCCTTCGACCCGCAACTGAGCGCGGTAACCGTCGAACTTGACCTCATGGCACCAGCCGTCCGCGTTCGGTGGCCTCTCCACGGAAGCGCAGAGCTGCGGCGCGACGAAATCCGGCATCGCCGAGATTTTCTTCGCCCGCGACGTTTCTGTGGCGACCGGACTGCTCGCCACAATCTTGCCCCTGGCGCGGGCGTCGGCTGCCATGCCGCGATTCGAATGCCAGATGGCATCGGCCCTGGTCTTGCCCTTGGCCAGCATGAACGGTTTTGGCGCCTTGCCTTTTCCGGCGGCGATCTCGGCCATCGTCCGCCCGGAGGCAACCGAGCGATCCGCTTCGAGGATATCGTTCGTCCTGCCCTGGCGGACGTATTCGTCGCGGTGCTTGATCAGGAGCCAGTTGGTGCGCGTGCCGCCGTAGCGATCGCCCTTCATCCGCACCAGCACCCAGCTGCCATGCAGCTTTTCGCCATGCAGGACGACTATCAGGACGCCCTTTCTGAACCCGCGCTCGGGATCGTCGGATTCCCAGGTACCGCGGTCCCAAAGCTGCACGGTGCCGCCGCCATACTCGCTATCGGGAATCGTGCCTTCGAAATCGCCGTAATCGAGCGGATGATCCTCGACCTCCACCGCCAGCCGCTTGTCGCCGGGATCGAGCGAAGGCCCGCGCGTCACCGCCCAGGATTTGAAGACGCCGTCGAACTCCAGCCGCAGATCGTAATGGAGCCGCGTCGCATCATGCTTCTGGATCACGAACCGCCGGGCCTTGGCGGGAGCGACCGCAACGTCGCCGGAAGGCTCGGACGTCTTGCCGAAATCGCGCTTCTTCCGGTAGGTGCTCAGGCTCTTCAACGCCACCGCTTGCCCTCAGCCATCCGGACGGTCCTTCCGGAGCGAAAACCCATACTAGCCGTTGAAGTTCCCAAACCCAACCATGCCGCAATCGCCTGACCGGCTTGCATTGACCAGAACCGGAGGGCATTTTACGCGCAGGGGACGCCACGACAAACCAGAAACGGCATCGTCCCCGCACCGACCCGGGGAGGAATTTCGATGGCATTGACTGAATCCTACGTCGCAGGACCGACCACGCCTGCGGTACGGGAAATGACGTTCGGCGATCTCCTGCGCAGTGCCGCCGAGGCGGCGCCGGATCGCCTGGCCCTGATCGAGGGCTTGCCGGATCCCCGACTGCGCCGCCAATGGACCTATGCCGAATTCTATCGTGACTGCCAGCGCACTGCCCGCGCGCTGTTGTCCCGCTTCAAGAAGGGCGAGCGCGTTGCCGTCTGGGCGCAGAACCTGCCGGAATGGATGATGCTCGAATTCGGTGCGGGGATTGCCGGCATGGTGCTGGTCACCGTCAACCCGGCCTTTCGTGCGCGCGAAGTGGAGTATGTGCTGAAGCAATCCCGTTCGGCCGGCGTGTTCGTGGTCAGCGGTTTTCGCGGCAATCCGATGCTGGAGACGGTCAGGGAAGTCGCGCCGAACTGCCCGGAGCTGCGCGAAATCATCTGCTTCGACGACTGGAAGGATTTCATCACCGCCGGCGACGACGAAAGCATCGAGCTGCCCGTCGTCAGCCCTGACGATCCCGTCATGATCCAGTACACCTCGGGCACGACCGGCTTTCCCAAGGGCGCCCTGCTCCGCCACCGCGGGCTCCTCAATAACGGCGCGGATACCGCCGAGCGGATGGGTGTCGATCCCGGCGACGTCTTCGTCACCACCATGCCGCTGTTTCACACCGGCGGCTGTGTCTGCTGCGTGATCGGCGCGGTGTCGAAGGTGGTAACGCAGGTACTGGTCGAGGCATTCGAGCCCGGGCTGGTGCTGCAAATGCTCGGCGAATACCGCGGCAACGCCTTGCTCGGCGTTCCGACCATGCTGGTCGCGATGCTCGAGCATCCGACTTTCGCGTCGACCGATCTGTCGGCGGTCAAGGCGGTCTGTTCGGGCGGCTCCACGGTGCCTGCCCCGCTGGTCAAGCGCTTCGAGGAGAAACTCGGTGCGCCCTTCACGATCGTGTTCGGCCAGACCGAATGCTCGCCGGTCGCGGCGCAAACCTTTGCCAACGACAGTGTCGAGGACAAGGCCAATACGATCGGCCTGCCGCTGCCCAACATGGAAACCAAGATCATCGATCCCAATACCGGCGAGACCGTCCCGATCGGCACCATCGGCGAGTTCTGCACCCGCGGCTATCACATCATGCTCGGCTATTTCGAAATGCCGGACGCGACCGCAGCCGCGATCGATGCCGATGGCTGGCTGCATACCGGAGACCTCTGCGCGATGGATTCTCGCGGCTATTGCACGGTCGAGGGACGCCTGAAGGACATGATCATCCGCGGCGGCGAGAACATCTATCCGCGCGAACTGGAAGAACTGCTGTTCAAGCATCCCAAGGTCGGCGAAGTCGCCGTGATCGGCCTGCCGCATGAGAAATGGGGCGAGGAAGTCGCGGCCTTCATCCGGCCTGCGCCGGGCGTTGCGATCGACAAGGAAGAGCTGATCGCCTACATGCGCGCCTCGCTGGCTCCGCACAAGACGCCGAAGCACTGGTACGTGGTCGAGACCTTCCCGCTGACCGGATCTGGCAAGATCCAGAAGTTCAAGCTGCGGGAAGCCTGCACCAAAGGCGAGATCACGGCGATCTGACAGATCAGCAGATTCCGCCTGCCGGGAGAGTGCGATGACACCGACACCAGAGCAACGCGATCAACTGTTCAGAGACTTCGCACGGGCGCTGTTCAAGAACGATCTGGCGGCACTCTATCAAACCGTTTCACCAGACTTCTTGTGGAGCTATTTCGATGGCATCTCGACGGCACGCCAACTTGCCGGTCCCGACGCCATTTCGGCGCACCTGGCCGAGCAGAAGGCGACGTTCTCTGCGCAACATTACTACGACGTGGTTTATCACCATCTGCCCGAGCTGACGTTCATGACGTTTCGCGTCAGCGAGACAATTCACGCCACGGGCACGGAACGACAGCAGCGCGGCGTTGAATACTACAGCTTCAAGGACGGAAAAATCGCTACCAAGGATGTCTACCGAAAGCCTGGCTGAGGCGGACATAGGGCGTCGGTGCGCGATCCGACGAGCGGCCGTAGATGGGGTAACGGGCCGACCGATTTAGCCGCCCGCTCGCTACGGCGCGAT
>JAQSDT010000732.1 GCA_029946075.1 bacterium
CGGCGGTGCGCGTCAGCCGCGCAATGGGGCCGATCAGCACGGCGCCGAGCGGTAGCGCCGGCAATATCAGGCTCGGCAGTCCGCCGTCCCAGATCGGGCCGGTGCGGCCGGTGAAGGGCAACAGCGCCCACTTGAATCCGACATACTGGATCAGGATCAGGCCGATGAAGAACACCGGCATCGACACGCCGGCGACAGAGCAGGCCATGATGACGCGATCGGAGAGGCGGCCGCGATTGACCGCCGCCAGCGTTCCGAGCGCGAGCCCGCTCGGCACCGCGATCAGCATTGCGCCCAGCATCAGCTCGACCGTCGGGCCGATCGTCATCGCCAGTTCCTCGCTCACCATCCGGTTGGAGATGATCGAGCGGCCGAGATCGCCGCGCAGTACACGCAGGATGTATTCGAAGAACTGGACCGGGATCGAGCGGTCGAGACCGAGATCCCTGCGGATTGCCGCGATCGTCTCCGCCTTGGCGTCGGGCCCGGCGATGATCATCGCGGGATCGGCAGGCACGACCTGCAGCAGGCAGAAACAGAGGAAGAGCACCCCGAGCAAGGCGGGGAATGAAATCAGCAGACGATGGACAATCTGTTGTCCCATGCGACGCCAACGGACGAGTTGGGCCAAAGGAACTCATGCGCCGACGCGCACGCTTTTGTATTTCCCCCTCGGCAGCCGCGCTTCGTCCGACGTGCGCGGCTTTTGTTATCTTCGAATAGTGACACGCGTCCGGCGCGGCGTCACGCCCAATCTCGCGGCTCGATCCGGCTGCGTCCTTTTGCGCGGCAAGGGAACATCACATTTCGCAATGCGAGAATTTCGTCTCGCGGGATCAATGCTATGCTGGGCGGGCATTCATGCGTGCCGGATCGCTTGCACAGGATTGCGCAGAGATCGCCGAATACATGGTAACGCGCCCGACCAGATCGCTTGCTGCGGCCAGTCTCGATTGCGCAACGGTGTTCCGGAATATCGCGATGGAGTGCGTCGCCCTCATCGAGGCGCATCAGGAAGCGGCGTGCGTCGGCGATGCCGAGGCCGTGCACCAGTCCCGCGTCGCGATCACGCGGCTGCGCGCGGCGGTAGCGTTCTTTGCGCCGATCGTACGTGATGACGAATGGTTACGGCTGAAGACCGAGATTGCCTGGCTGAACGACGCCCTCGGTGCGGCGCGCGATAGCGATGTCGTCGTGGCGTATGCAGGGCGCAAGCGATATCGGTCATGGGCGGAGGGCGTGTTCGGCGAAAGTCTCGATAGCCGCCGTGCGCAGCATCACCGCCGGTTGCTTCGACGTCTGCGCTCGGTCCGGTTCCGGCGGCTGATCGCCGCGCTGGCCGAATGGGCCGGGCGTGGGCCGGCGCGTCCTGACAGCGCCGAGCCGCTCGAGCGTTATTGTGATCGCCAACTCAAAAGCTGGCGCGAGCGTTTGATCCGCAAGGGGAGGCATCTCGATCGGCTCGACGGATCGCGCCGCCACCGCCTGCGGATCAGGGTCAAGCGTTTTCGCTACATGCTGGAAGCATTGAAGGAAATCATCCCGTTGCGCGGCCGCGGCGAGTGGCGCCGGTCGGCGAAACGCCTGCAGCGCGTGCTGGGCGAAATTCGCGATATCGAGCGCCTTTGCGACCTTGCCGGCAACAAGCCACCGCCGGGCTATCGCCGCCGAAGGGATGCGTTGCTCGGGAGTGCCGTGGAGGCCTATCGCGATTTCAAAAGGGCCGGAGCGCGTTGAGGCCGCATTTGGTGGCCATTTGCCGAATTCCGGGCCGTCCTGCCCGGCCGTTCGGCTGGTTCCACAGGCCTGGCTTCGCTATATAGGCTTGGCTTCACTATACTATATTGAGCGAATCCTGATTGGTTTGCCTGCCATGCCCGACGGTTCTGCCTCCGCCCATCTGTACCGGCCCAAGCTCGTCACAATCATGTCCGAGGGTTACGGTCTCGGCCACTTCAAACGGGACATGCTGGCGGCGCTGACGGTTGCGATCGTGGCCCTGCCGCTCTCGATGGCGATTGCCGTTGCCTCGGGGGTCTCACCGGAGCGGGGGCTCTATGCCGCCGTGATCGGCGGCTTTTTGGTCTCGGCGCTCGGTGGCAGCCGCTATCAGATCGGCGGTCCCGCCGGGGCGTTCATCGTCCTCGTGGCTGCGACCGTCACGAAATACGGCCTCGAGGGGCTGCTGCTGACGGTCTTCCTCTCCGGCTTCATGCTGACGCTGATCGGACTGCTGCGGCTGGGCTCGTTGATCCGCTACATTCCGCATCCGGTGACCGTCGGCTTTACTTGCGGCATCGCGGTCACGATCTTCGCCAGCCAGCTCCGGGATCTCGGCGGTCTGAAGCTGCCGGGTACCGAACCGGGACAATTGCTGCCGAAGCTCGCGATGCTCGGTCAAGCCCTGCCGACCGTTTCCCCGGCGGCGCTCGCCATTGGTATCGGATCGGCCGGGCTGATCTTCCTGCTGCGGCGTCTGCTGCCGACCTGGCCGGGCATGCTGATCGCGGTCATCCTGGCCGCCGTGCTCGCGTGGCTGTTCCACTTGCCGATCGAGACCATCGGAAGCCGCTTCGGGCAACTGCCGGACGGTCTTCCGGGGCCGCGCCTGCCCGCGATTTCCGTTGCGACGGTTCTCGAAGTGCTGCCGGCGGCATTGTCCTTCACCCTGCTCGGGGCGGTCGAGAGCCTGTTGTCCGCAAAGGTCGCCGACGGCATGACCGGGCGAAAGCATCGCTACAATATGGAAGTCGTGGCGCAAGGCATCGCCAACATCGCCTCGGCCCTGTTCGGCGGCATCAGCGTGACCGGCACGATTGCGCGGACCGCGACCAACATCCGTGCCGGCGCGTACAGCCCGGTGTCTGGCATGGCGCATGCGCTGTTCGTCCTGGTGTTCATGGTCGTGGCCGCGCCGCTGGCGCGCTTCGTGCCGTTGTCGGCATTGGCGGGTGTGCTGGTCGTGGTGTGCTGGAACATGGCGGAGAAGGAGGAATTCCTCGATCTGCTCCACGAATGGCGCGGCGCGGCGGTGCTGCTCGCCACTTTCGGCCTGACGCTCATCGAGGACCTCACCTTCGGCATCGTCGCCGGCTGCCTGCTGGCGGCGGCATTTGCGATCTACGACCGCGTCACGGCGCGGCGCTCCGGTGGTTGACCGGCTGGATGCCTGACGGCATCGGCGTTACATTCCCTGGCAACACAGGGAGATAAATCAATGTGGCAGCGGCCATTTTTCCACGAGGGCATGCGCGAGCTGCAAGACCGGTTCGACGGCCGGCGCGTCGCGGAGACGATCGAGCATCACCGCAAGCACTACGAATTCTGGGACCACGAAAAGGAACTGATCCAGTCCTCGCCGTTCTTCTTTATCGGCACCTCCTGGAACGACTATGTCGACTGCAGCATCAAGTCCGGCGATCCCGGCTTCGTGAAGATCGTGGGTCCGAACATCATCGAATATCCCGAATACGACGGCAATTCGATGTACCGGACGCTCGGCAATCTCGCACGCAACCCGAATGTCGGCCTGCTGTTCGTGCGCTTCGACGGCAAGAGCCTGCGCATGCGCGTCAACGGCCGAGCGTCGATCCTGGAGGATGCTGACGCGAAAGGTCGTCACTTCGGCGCGCAGCTCGTGGTCCGGATCGAGTGCGAGATCTACCCGAACTGTCCGCGCTATGTGCCTGATCTCGCAGGCGCCGCTTCATCGCCTTACGTTCCGCGTGAAGGCGAGGCGCCGCCACCGCCGCCGGAGTGGAAGAAGCGGGACTACATCAGGGATATCCTGCCTGCGGGCGATCCGCATGCCGCGGTCGTCAAGGTACCGGACTGACCTGGTCCTTCGCCCCTGGCGTCGTCGCAAATTGCGGGAACATCGCCGCGACGACCGGGCCGTCGGTGCGCCAGGAATGACAGCCGCCGACGAAGAACGGCCGCCCGCTGCGGCTGCGCTGGTCTTCCAGCGAGTCGCGGCCTTCCGGTTTCTTTCCGGAGGACATGGTCTGGAACAGCGTTGTCACGGCGGGGCCCAATAGCTCCATCAAATGCGTGCAGGTCTCGAGCCGGCCGATCTTGCGCCTGACGGCTTCGCGCCAGCCGGGTCCGATGCGCTCGCCGACGAGGCGCTGCAGGATCGGCTCGACATCGATGCAGGTCGGGTAGGGCGTGGCGCGCATCATGGCTTCGGCTTCGCGAATGGCCATGGTGTCGTCGATCGCAAGCCGCAGCCCGATCTCGTGGACGGGATCGCCGGGTTTCAGTTCCTCGCGAAAGCGGCCGGCGGGCTGCGGGAACGGCTTGACGTCACGCAGCCAGGCTTCGACCTCCCAAAACCCGTCGTCGCGCAGGAAGCCGTCGCACTGGATCGAGCGCGTGTGCATGTGGCGGCGGCGTGGCCGGTTGTCGGCAGTGGCGGAGGACATCGGTTATTCCTGTTTCGGCGCGTGGGTTACCGGGCTTGCTTACCCTCAGGCGAATTTGACGATCATCTTTCCGAGCGCCGAGCGTGACTGCATGGTCTTGAAGGCCTCGCGGAAATTCTCGAACGGCACGATCTTGCCGACGACGGGCTTCAGCGTTCCCGACGCCAGCCAGTCAAACAATTGCGCCATCAGGCGGGTGTGCGTTTCGGGTTCGCGCTTCTGGATCTGGGCGAGATCGACGCCGAGCAGCGCGCCGCCCTTGAGCAGCGGCAGGTTGAACGCCAGCGCCGGAATGGTGCCGGAAGCAAAGCCGACCACGAGATGCCGCCCGCGCCAGGCGATGGAGCGAAACGCCTGCAGCGAGACCTCGCCGCCGACGGGATCGTAGATCACGTCCGGGCCGTTTCCGCCGGTCAGGGTCTTCAGCGCGTCTCGCCAATCAGGCCTAGTGTAATCGATGGTCGCGTCGGCACCATGGCTGGCCGCGAAGTCGCGCTTTTCCTGGGTCGATGCGGCCGCGATCACGTGCGCGCCCATCAGCTTGCCGATCTGGACCGCGGCGATGCCGACGCCGCCGGCGGCGCCCAGCACCAGCAGCGTCTCGCCCTTGCGAAGCTCGGCGCGGGCATCGAGCGCGTAAAGCCCGGTGAGATAATTGGCCTGAAACGATGCGCCGGCCTCGAACGCCACCTGCGGCGGCAAGTTCTTCAGTGCGGCCGATGGCACCGAGATATATTCGGCCAGCGCGCCGGAGCGGGTCATGCCGATCACGGGCACGCCCGGCTTGAAGCCGCTGACATTGTCGGCGACGGCATCGACGGTTCCGGCAAATTCGGTTCCCGGCACGAAGGGCAGGGGATCCTTGGTTTGATAGAGGCCCTGCACCTTCAGCCCGTCGACGAAGCCGATAGCGGCAGCACCGATTTTGACGCGGACTTCGCCTTGCGCGATTCCAGGCTGGGCGATTTCCCTGATCGAAATGCCGTCGATCGAATCGTAATTGTCGACAACCACGGCCTTCATGCAGAGTCTTTCATGCGGTTACTCGTTCGGCCTCAATGCCTTGCTTTGGCTTGATGAGGTGGTGGCAGATTTTCGGGGTCAACGCTACTCGGCCGCCTCGGCCTGCCGGTCGATCTCCAGCGCGCCCGCCTTGATGAGGGGGATCAGGTCGCGGCCGATCGCCACGGTATCGCCGGGGTTTTCGAAGCCGCGCAGCAGGAACGAGTGAATGCCGAGCCGGTAATATTCCAGCACGGCCGCGGCGATCTGCTCGGGTGTTCCGACCAGACACGACGTGTTACCGGGCGCGCCGGTGGCGCGCGCGATCCCCATCCACAGCCGCTCGTCATGCACATCGGCGCGCGCGGCGTAGCCGAGCAGGCGCTCGGCGGAATGGTTGGTGGGGTCCGGTGCCTTGCCGGTCTTGCCTTCGACGTCGGCCAGCAACGCATGGGCCTTGTCCCAGGCTTCGCCTTCGGTTTTGCCCATGATCGGCCGCAGCGACATGTTGAAGCCGACCCGGCGACCGAAGGCCGCGGCACGGCGGCGGAAATCCTGCACCCGTTCCCGCGTTTCCTTCAGGGGCTCGCCGAAGATCGCGAACACGTCGCAATGCGCGGCGCCCATCTCCAGCGCGCCGCCGGAGGAGCCGCCGAAGAACAGCGAGGGGTAGGGCTGCTGGAACGGCTTGATGTCGGAATAGCCGCCTTCGACGCGGTAGAATTCGCCGCGATGATCGATCGGCTTGTCGCTGGTCCAGAGCTTGCGCATGACGTCGAGATATTCGCCGGCGCGGCGGTAGCGGTCGTTCTTGGGCAGGAAGTCGCCTTCGCTGGCCTGGTCCGCGTCGCTGGTGCCGGCGATCACATGCAGCGACATCCGGCCCTGCGTGAGCTGGTCGAAGGTCGCGATCTGGCGGGCGGCGAGCGCCGGGGCCACGGAGCCCGGCCGGTGTGCGATCAGGAACTGGATCCGTTCGGTGTGGTCGGCGGCGTAAAGCGCGATGGCAAAGCCTTCGGCGGCAGAGGCGTAGTAGCCGACGAGGACGGAATCGTAATTCCACTGCTCGTGCAGGCGGGTGAAATCGATCACCCACTGCCGCGAAATCTGTCCCTTGATGAGATGGACCGCGACGCCTTCCTGCTGGGTCCCGATCATTCCGATGATTCTTGCGGGCATGGATGTTTCCCCGGGGTCTTTGATTTGACCCGAATGAAACGCGTAACATCCGGGGAATGCAAGCGTTTAGCGCCTGCCGGCTCCGCATGCCAAGGACGCGCGGCGCGGGTGGGTTTGGCTCGCCAAATCAGGAGCCCGCCGCTGGAATGCTACTTGCTTCCCTTTATCCCGGCTGCAATGGATATGGCTGAACCCTTAGACGCCACCTAGAGAAGAGATCGATGAGCCAACTGATTGTCCGTGCCGGCGAGTTCACTTTCCAGGCCCGTTTCGAGGAAGCACTCGCACCCAGGACGGTCGCGGCGTTTCGCAAGGCGATGCCGTTCGAGAGCCAGGCCATCCATGTCCGCTGGAGCGGCGAGGGTGTCTGGATGCCGCTCGGCGATCTCGATTTCGGCGTCTCCTATGAGAACCACACCAGCTATCCCGCGCCCGGCCAGATCATCCTCTATCCCGGCGGCATCAGCGAAACCGAAATCCTGCTGGCCTATGGCGGCGTGCATTTCGCCAGCAAGATGGGCCAGCTCGCCGGCAACCACTTCATCACCCTGACCTCGGGACTGGAAAACCTGACCGCGTTCGGGAAGACCGTGTTGTGGAAGGGCGCGCAGAAGATCCGCTTCGAGGAAGTCTGAGGTGGCCGAGGCCGTCTATCCCCGCGATCTCCGCGGCTACGGCCGCAACCCGCCCGATCCGCAATGGCCGGGCAAGGCGCGGGTCGCGGTTCAGTTCGTGGTGAATTTCGAGGAAGGCGGCGAGAGCAACATCCTGCACGGCGACCGCGCCTCGGAGGCATTCCTGTCCGACGTGCTCGGCGCGCAGCCTTGGCCGGGACAGCGTCATGCCAATATCGAATCGATGTTCGAATACGGTTCGCGCGCCGGCTTCTGGCGGCTGTGGCGGATGTTCACCGAGCGCGGCATGCCGGCCACCGTGTTCGGCGTCGCAACGGCGCTGCAGCGAAACCCGGATGCCGTCGCCGCCATGAAGGAAGCAGGCTGGGATATCGCCAGCCACAGCCTGAAATGGATCGAGCACAAGGACATGCCGGAGGCGCGTGAGCGCGCCGAGATCGCCGAGGCGATCCGCGTCCACACCGAGGCTACCGGCGCGCGCCCGCTTGGCTGGTACACCGGGCGCTCCTCGATCAACACGCTCCGGCTCTTGATGGAAGCCGGTGGTCTGCTTTACCTCTGCGATTCCTATGCCGACGATCTGCCGTACTGGATCAAGGCGGGCGGAGCGAAACCGCATCTCGTCATTCCCTACACGCTCGATGCCAACGACATGCGTTTCGTCAACCCGCAGGGTTTTGGCGGCGGCGACGAGTTCTACACCTATCTGAAAGACAGTTTCGACGTGCTCTATGCCGAAGGCGCGACCGCGCCGAAGATGATGTCGGTCGGCCTGCATTGCCGGGTCGTCGGCCGTCCGGGCCGCGCGGCATCGCTGGCCCGGTTCCTCGATTACATCGGCAAGCACGAACGGGTCTGGATACCGACGCGGCTGCAGATCGCGCAGCACTGGCACATCAATCTCGGCCATCTTGCCGAAAATGCGTTCGACATCGGATAGAGCGAGGTCTGCGTTGAAGAAGCTTTCCGATCTCAACGAGTGCAGCAAGGAAGACTTCATCGCGGCGCTCGCCAATGTCTTCGAGCATTCGCCCTGGGTGGCCGGAGAGGCCGCCGCGCTGCGACCGTTCGCGGGGATCGCCGCGCTGCATGCGGCGATGATTGCGATCGTCGGCCGCGCGCCGGACGAACAGAAGCTGAAGCTGATCCGCGCGCACCCTGATCTCGCCAACAAGACCCAGCGTGCGGCAGGGCTGACCGTGGAATCGATGGCGGAGCAGGATGGCGTCGGCCTCGACCGGTTGTCGGACGCCGAGTTCGAAGCGTTCGATCGCGTCAACAGCGCCTACGGCGCCAAGTTCGGCTTTCCCTACATCGTCTGCGTCCGCCGCCACACCCGCGATTCCATCCTGCGCGATTTCGAGCGGCGTCTGCCGAACGACGTGAAGGCCGAGATGCAGGTCTCGCTCACCGAAATCGGCCGGATCGCCGCGCTCCGTCTCGATCAACTGGTTTCGGCGGATGACAGGCTGCCGCTGCACGGGCGGCTCTCGACGCACGTGCTGGACACGCACAGCGGCAAGCCCGCGGCAGGGATATCGGTCGAACTCACGGAACTGTCCGACCTCGGCCGGTCCCGCGTGGTGACGCGTGCCGTCACCAACAGCGACGGCCGCACCGATGCGCCCCTGATCGGTGGCCGGCCGGTGCCGATCGGCCGCTATGAGCTGATGTTCCGCGTCGGCGCCTACTTCGCCGGCCGCGACGTGCCGATGTCCGATCCGCCATTCCTAGATCGAATTCCCCTGCACTTCCAGGTCAGCGATCCCGAAGGCCACCTCCATGTGCCACTTTTGGTGACGCCGTGGAGTTACGTGACCTATCGCGGAAGCTAATGCGTCGCTGAGGCCGCCGCCGCAGCGGCATCGGCTTCCGCCGCGGCCTTGCTGCTGACGCCGTTGAAGAACGCGTTCAGCGCCACCGCGACCAGCGCGCTGAGCAGGATGCCCGACTCCAATAGCGGGTGCAGATCGTGCGGCAGGTTCTTGAAGAAGTTCGGCGAGACCAGCGGGATCATGCCGAAGCCGACCGAGATCGCGACCACGAACAGATTGTATCTGTTGTTCTTGAAGTCGACGGCGGTGAGAATGCGCGCGCCGGTCGCCGCCACCATGCCGAACATCACGAGGCCGGCGCCGCCCAGCACCACCAGCGGAACGGCTTCGACCAGCGCCGCCATCTTCGGCACCAGGCCGAGCATCAGCAGGATGCCGCCGCCGGCGATCGTGACCCAGCGCGAACGTACGCCGGTGATGCCGACGAGACCGACATTCTGCGAGAACGACGTGTAGGGGAAGGTGTTGAACACCCCGCCCAGGAAGGTGCCGACGCCGTCGGCGCGCAGACCGCGCGTCAGTGCGTCGCGATTGACCGTCTTGCCGGTGATATCGGCGAGCGCCAGGAACATGCCGAGCGATTCAATCATGACTACGATCATCACGATGCACATGGTGATGATGGGGATCAGAGAGAATTTCGGCATGCCGAAATGCAGCGGCAACATGATTGCGACCCACTGCGCCGCGCCGACTTTTTCGAAGTGCATGATGCCCAGGGCCGCCGCGAGGATGGTGCCGGCGACGATGCCGAGCAGCACCGCGACGTTGGCGATGAAACCGGTGCCCCATTTGATCAAGGCGAGGATCGCCAGAAGCACGAATGTCGCGATGCCGAGGCCCTGCAACTGGCCGTAATTGGGATTGGGGAACGCGCCGGGGACACCGTCGACGAGCTTGGTCAGCGTCGGCAGGCCGCCGCCGGCCCAGTTGATGCCGACCCGCATCAGGGAAATGCCGATCACGAGAATGATGGTCCCGGTCACGACGGGCGGAAACAGCGGCAGCAAGCGGCTGACAAAGGGGGCGGCTATGATGGCGAACAGGCCGGCGGCGATCACCGAGCCGTAGATGCCGAGCAGGCCGATATCGGGGGAGGCCGCCATCGACAGCATCGGGCCGACCGAAGCAAAGGTGACACCCATCATGACCGGCAGCCGGATGCCCACCCCTGGGAAGCCGATACATTGTACCAGCGTGGCGATGCCGCAGGCGAACAGGTCGGCGCTGATCAGGAAGGCGACGTCCTCGGGCGGCAGTTTGAGCGCCCGCCCGATAATCAGCGGCACGGCGACCGCGCCGGCATACATGACAAGCACATGCTGCAAGCCGAGCGCCAGCAATCGCGGCGTCGGCAGGATCTGGTCGACCGGATGGATTTCGGCGCTCATTTTCGGACTCCCCCAGGGTAGCAGGCCGGCCGCTCGAGCCGTTACCTGTCTGAACCGATACAAGGCTCGTGCCAGAAGCTTGCCCGCAAAGCCTTGCCCCAAAGCCTTGCCCACTGGCACGAAGGTTGCTCAGTATTGGAACATAGCGGGGCGGCCGTGTCGCCCGCAAATTGTCGGTCGAACGGGAGGTCCTCAAGATGCCGCTGATCAAGAACCGATACGGGAAGGGCCGCGTCCGGGTGATGCGGATTCACCGGGACGGCGACCGCCACGACGTCAGCCAGCTCAGCGTCAAGGCGATGATCGAGGGTGATTTTGCCCGGGCCTATACCCACGCCGACAATTCGACCTCGGTGGCGACCGACACCATCAAGAACATCGTCAATATCGTCGCCCGCGAGAATACGGGCCTCAGCACCGAGGATTTCTGCCAGGTGCTGGCGAAGCGATATCTCGACACCTATCCGCAGATCGCCTCGGTGGCGATCACCGCGCACGAAACCAAATGGAGCCGGCTCAGCTTCGGCGGCAAACCGCATCCCTACAGTTTCGTGCTCGACAGCAATGGCAAGCCGTTCGTCGAGGCCACGCTGGTGCGCGGCGGCGCCGCGACGCTGGCGTCGGGGGTCGACGGGTTCGCCTTCCTGAAGGCGACCGAGTCCGGCTGGGAGAACTACCCGATGGATCGCTACACCACGCTGCCGCCGACCGCGAACCGGATGTGCGCGACCAGCATGGTGGCGTCCTGGAAGTGGTCGGGCAAGCCGCCGAGCTATCCCGCGGCCAACGCCAAGATCCTCGATACCGTGCTCGAAGTGTTCAGCACCACCTACAGCATGAGCGTGCAGGACAGCCTGTACCGGATGGGCGAGGCGGCGCTGGCGGCGGTGCCCGAAATCTCGGAAATCAGCATGGCCTGCCCGAACATGCATTTCATCCCGATGAACCTGTCGGCGTTCGGGCTCGATAACAACAACGACGTGTTCCTGCCGACCGACGAGCCCCACGGCCAGATTGAGTGCACGGTGGGAAGGGGTTAAAACGCCTTCCCCACACGACGAGAGGCGCGGACGAGCGCCTCACTGGACCGGTATGAACGAGATCAAGGCGGCGACCGGCGGCACGGCACGGCTTGGCGACGAGATCGTCAGCCGGATCAATCGGCTCGGGACCATTTCGGAGACCAGCGAGAATCTGGCGCGGATTTTCCTGTCGCCGGAGCATCGCATCGCGGCAGACCTCATCCTGTCATGGATGCGCGATGCCGGAATGGACGCTCGTCTGGATGCCATCGGCAATGTCTGCGGCCGCTATGAGGGCGACAAGCCGCGGCTGCCCTGCCTGATGCTGGGCTCGCATTACGACACCGTGCGCGACGCCGGCAAATGGGACGGCCCGCTCGGTGTGATCACGGCGATTGCCTGCGTCGCCGACCTCAACCGGCGCGGCGTGCGGCTGCCGTTCGCGATCGAGATCGTCGGTTTCGCGGACGAGGAGGGCGTGCGGTTCGCATCCACGTTGCTCGGCAGCCGGGCGGTGGCCGGCACGTTCGACGAAAGCGTACTTGCTGGCCGCGACCGCGAAGGCATCACCATGCGCGAGGCGATGGTGAAGTTCGGCCTCGACCCCGATCATATCGGCGCGGCGGCGCGGGCGCGGCGCGAACTGCTGGCCTATGTCGAGTTGCATATCGAGCAGGGCCCGGTGCTCGAACAGCAGAATCTCCCGGTCGGCGTGGTCACGGCGATCGCCGGCGCGACGCGGCTCGCCGCCAACCTCACCGGCATGGCGGGCCACGCCGGCACGGTGCCGATGGCGATGCGGCGCGACGCGCTGACGGGCGCGGCCGAATGCATCGTGGCCGTGGAAGCGTTCTGCAAGGCCGATGGCGCCGGGCTGGTCGGCACCGTCGGCGCCATCAGCGCGATGCCGGGGGCGACCAACGTGATCCCGGGCCGTGTATCCTTCACGCTCGATATCCGCGCGCCGACGGATGCGCACCGCAAGCTGGCGGTCGCCGATATCGTCCGCCGCATCGAGGCGATTGCGAAACGGCGCGATCTTCTGCTGCAGATCGACGTTACCCACGAGAACCGGACCGTGCCCTGCGCGCCCTGGCTGAAGACGCAGGTGGCGGAGGCCGTCGCGGCGGAGGGCTATCCCGTGTTCGACCTGCCGAGCGGGGCAGGGCATGACGGCATGGCGATGATCGACGTCGCCGATGTCGCCATGCTGTTCGTGCGCTGCCGCGGCGGCATCAGCCACAATCCGGCCGAGCATGTCGAGCCTGCCGACGCCGATGCCGGAGCGCGGGTGCTGCTGCGGTTCATCGAGCACTTCCGCGCGCGGGCGTAAAGCGCCGATTCAGCGGGCGCATTGCAAAGGAATTGTGACGTCGCGAGAAATTTCGGCAAGGCGTCGAATCGACGGGGTTGGTACCAACGCGAGCCATCTCCATCATTCGTCCAGGCCAATGAACCGTCATACCCCGCTGCTATCGCACCGCGCCTATCGCTTCCATCAGGGCCCCGTCGCCACCTTCGTTGCCAACGGCATTCAGGCCGTCAATTTTCTCGGCGATCGGTTGCTGCGAAAGCTGCCGCACCGGTCGAACGACATCGACGAGTTGTATCGGCATTCGATGGAGCGGGCGTTTTCCGTGACGGAGACCTTCCTCGTCACCGGCGCTCCGCATGCGACGGCCTATTATCCACGCGACTTTGCCTGGTTTTATCCCGACGTCCTCGACCCGGAAACCGTCGTGGATGCCGACGACGCCGTGCGCCGGGTTCGATTGCTCGAAAAGAGCGTGCACCTGCTGCTCGAGGCCGTTCGCGCCGGGGTCGTCACGACAACCATTATCCCGGCTGGCCGGCATCGATATCTCGGCGTCAATTACTTCTCGCGGCCCTCGGATACGTTGCTCGGGATTCTCGCGGCACTCGCGCAGCTCGTACACGCCAAACAGCGGCCATCCTCCTACGTGGCGATGTCGCAAGGCGCGCATGCCGGTCGCCTGTTGCTGGCCGAGTATCGTGACGACCTGAAGGACGCGATCTGCCGGCTCGCACAGTCGCTGGAGCCGTTCAACGAGGATGGCATCGAGGCCTTGCTGTGCGACGCGGCGGCGCCCCGTTCCGCAGCCACCGATACCCGCGCCGAGCGCCGGCGTTTTGTCACCAATGCATGTGTCTACGCGACGTTTCTGCGCGGCATCGATCTTGGGGTCGTCGACAAGGCCGAGCTGGAATCCCTGCTTGGCCGCGAACTCCTGCAATACAAGAGAGAGCTGCTGCAGCTGTTCGGCGGGCGGGGCTACGTCAGGCATGCGCTGGAATCCCGCACCGACCCGCCGGTATCCTCGATCGCGCTCGACTTCGTCAGCGTGATCAGGGGATTCTGGGACTT
>JAQSDT010000733.1 GCA_029946075.1 bacterium
CACACCTGGCTGCCGGATGCGCACGTCGAGGCGCCGACCGCGGGCTCGGTGATCCTGGCGGCGATCCTCCTGAAGATGGGCGGTTACGGTTTCCTGCGCTTCTCGCTGCCGATGTTCCCGCTGGCCTCGCACGACTTCGCGCCGCTGGTGTTCACGATGTCGGCGATCGCCATCATCTACACCTCGCTGGTGGCGTTGATGCAGGAAGACATCAAGAAGCTGATCGCCTATTCGTCGGTTGCCCATATGGGCTTCGTCACCATGGGCATCTTCGCGGCGACCACGCAGGGCGTGGCCGGCGGCGTGTTCCAGATGGTCTCGCACGGCATCGTATCCGGCGCGCTGTTCCTCTGCGTCGGCATCGTCTACGATCGCATGCATACCCGCGAGATCGCGGCCTATGGCGGCCTCGTCAACCGGATGCCGCTCTATGCGCTGGTGTTCATGGTCTTCACCATGGCCAATGTCGGTCTGCCCGGTACCTCCGGCTTCGTCGGCGAGTTCATGACGCTGCTCGGCACCTTCAAGGTCTCGATCCCGACCGCTACCGCCGCCACGCTCGGCGTCATCCTGTCGGCCGGCTACGCGCTGTGGCTCTACCGCAAGGTGGTGTTCGGGGCGCTGACCAAGCCGGCGCTCGCCAGCATCAAGGACCTGACCTTTCGCGAAGGGCTGATGCTGTATCCGCTGGTGGCGCTGACGATCCTGTTCGGCATCTATCCGAAGCCGGTGCTCGACATGTCGGCTGCCTCGGTCCAGCAACTCGTCAACAATTACCAAGCCGCCGTGACTGCCGTGAAGGCAGCCGCGTTGATCCAGTAAGGCCGACGCCATGAACTTTTCCAGTGCAGGTTATCAGTTGCTGCCGGTGCTGCCGGAGCTGGTGCTGGCCGTCGGCGCCATGGTGCTGCTGATGCTCGGTGCCTATCGCGGCGAGGGGACGTCCCGGATCGTCACCAGCCTCGCGGTCGTGCTGCTGGTGGTCGTCGGCGCGCTGGAATTGATGCTGCCGGCCGGCAAGCTGGTGACGTTCGGCGGCAGTTTCATCGTCGACGACTTTGCCCGCTTCCTGAAGATTCTCGCGCTGATCGGCTCCGGCGTGACGCTGATCCTGTCGACCGAATTTCTGTCCGATCCGTCGCGGCGAATCTTCGAGTTCGCGATCCTGGTGCTGCTCTCGACGCTCGGCATGATGGTGCTGATCTCGGCCGGCGACCTGATCATGCTCTATCTCGGGCTCGAGCTGATGTCGCTCGCGCTCTACGTGGTTGCCGCTTCCAACCGCGACAACGCCAAATCGACCGAGGCCGGCCTGAAGTATTTTGTGCTCGGCGCACTGTCCTCGGGCATGCTGCTGTACGGCGCGTCGCTGATCTACGGCTTCACCGGCACCGTCGGCTTCGCCGGTATTGCCACCGCCGCCAAGGCCGGCAATGTCGGCCTGGTGTTCGGCCTTGTGTTCCTGCTGGCAGGCCTGTGCTTCAAGGTGTCGGCCGTGCCGTTCCACATGTGGACGCCCGACGTCTATGAGGGCGCACCGACGCCGGTCACGGCGTTCTTTGCCTCGGCCCCGAAGGTCGCGGCGCTCGCCGTGTTCACCCGCGTCGCGTTGACCGCATTCCCCGGCATCATTCCGCAGTGGCAGCAGATCATCGTGTTCGTGGCGATCGCCTCGATGGCGCTGGGTTCGTTCGCCGCGATCGGGCAGAAGAACATCAAGCGCCTGATGGCCTACTCGTCGATCGGCCATATGGGCTTTGCTCTGGTCGGCCTTGCGTCCGGCACCGTCGAGGGCGCGCAGGGCGTGCTGATCTACATCGCGATCTATGTCGCAATGACGCTCGGCACCTTCTCGGTGATCCTGACCATGAAGCGCAACGGCCTGGCGCTCGAGCAGATCAGCGATTTCGCAGGCCTGTCGCGCACCAACCCGCTGCTGGCGTTCTTCTTTGCGATGCTGCTGTTCTCGCTGGCCGGCATCCCGCCGCTCGCGGGATTCTTCGCCAAATGGTACGTGTTCGTCGCCGCGATCAAGGCGAACATGTTCACGCTCGCGGTCATCGGCGTGCTCTCCAGCGTGGTGGGCGCGTTCTATTATCTGTCCATCATCAAGGTGATGTATTTCGACGAACCGGCCGGCCAGCTCGATCCGATGCGCACCGAACTCCGCGTGGTGCTGGCGATCACGGGCCTCTTCACGATCTTCTTCTTCGTCTATCCGGGGCCGCTGGTCAGCGTCGCCACGGCTGCGGCGAAGTCGCTGTTCTAGATGGCTTTCGCGCTCGGTTCCCGAGCCATATCGGCGGGCTACCGTCTCGCCGCCCTCGATCAGGTCGGCTCGACCAATACCGAAGCCATGTCGCGCGCCCGTCACGGCGATCGCGGGTCGCTCTGGTGCGTCACCACGTTGCAGACGGCGGGCAAGGGACGGCGCCAGCGGGCCTGGGTCGCGCCGCGCGGCAATCTTGCCAGCAGCGTGCTTGAAATCCTGAACGTTACCCCGGCGGTCGCAGCCACGATGGGCTTTGCCTTCGGCCTCGCGCATGAGACCGCGCTGCGGCGCGTCAGCATGGAAGCCAACATGCGGCTGGCCGGCTCGGATCAGCTGCAATATTTGCTGAAATGGCCGAACGACGTGATGGTTCGCGGGCACAAGCTGTGCGGCTTGCTGGTGGAAGCGGAGGCAGTTGAGGGCGCAGGCCTCGCCGTGGTGGCCGGGATCGGCACCAATATCGTCGCAGCTCCCGAGGGCACGCCGACGCCGGCCATTTCGCTGTCCGCGCTCGGCGTCCACATCGGCGCGGAGGAACTGTTTGCCGCGCTGTCCGACGCTTGGGTCGAATTTTTCGGGATCTGGAATCATGGCCGCGGCTTTGCCGATATCCGCAGGCTGTGGCTGGAGCGCGCCTACGGGCTCGGCGAGCGGGTGGCGATCCAGACCGGAACCGTGACGGTCGAGGGTATCTTCGATACGCTCGATGAAACCGGCTGCCTGATCGTCCGCACGGCCGAGGGCCAGCGGGTGCCGATCACGGCGGGCGAAGTCTATTTCGGCGCGGCAGCGTCGGTGGGAGCAGCCTGATGGCGCGGCCGGATGAACTAACCTTTGCACCGCTCGGCGGTGTCGGCGAGATCGGCATGAATTTGTCGATCTACGGGCTTGGCAACCGCCACCAGCGCTCCTGGCTCGCGGTCGATCTCGGCGTTTCCTTCGGCGACGAGGAACATCTGCCCGGCATTGATCTGATCATGCCGGACATTCGTTTCCTGGAGAAGGAGCGCAAGAACCTGATGGGCCTGGTGCTGACGCACGCCCATGAGGATCATTTCGGCGCCATCATCGATCTCTGGCCGAAGCTGCAATGCCCGATCTACGCCACCAAGTTCAGCGCCGCGCTGTTCGAGGCCAAGTGTGCCGCCGAGCGCAACGCGCCCCGAATTCCGGTGACGGTGGTGCCGTCGGGCGGCCGGATCGATCTCGGCCCGTTCGGCGTCGAATTCATTCCGGTTGCGCACTCGATTCCGGAATCGCATGCGCTGGCGATCCACACTTCAGCGGGCGTCGTGCTGCATACCGGCGACTGGAAAATCGACCCGACGCCGATCATCGGCCTTCCAACCGACGAACGCCGCCTGCGCGAGCTCGGCGATGCCGGCGTGCTGGCGCTGGTCGGCGATTCCACCAATGCGGTGCGGGAAGGGCGCTCGCCCTCGGAGACCGAGGTTGCCGCGACCATCACGAAGCTGGTGAAGGCCGCCAAGGGCCGCGTCGCCGTCACGACTTTCGCCTCCAACGTCGCGCGCCTGAAGGCGGTCGCGGATGCGGCCAAGGCCGCCGATCGCGAAGTCGTCGTCGTCGGCCGCGCCATGGAGCGCGTGGTGCAGGTCGCTCGCGAGACCGGCTACCTCGAAGGCGTGCAGAACTTCCGCAGCGCTGATTATTATGGCCACTTCCCGGCCGACAAGGTGCTGGCGCTGTGCACCGGCAGCCAGGGCGAGGCGCGGGCGGCGCTGGCGCGCATCGCCAATGACGACCATCCGCAGGTGACGCTGAACAAGGGCGACTGCGTGATCTTCTCCTCGCGCACCATTCCCGGCAACGAGAAGGCGGTCGGCGCGATCATCAACGGCCTCGTCACCCAGGGCATCGAGGTCATCACCGACCGCACCGATCTCGTCCACGTCTCAGGCCATCCGCGCCGCGACGAACTGCGCGACATGATCTCGTGGGTGCGCCCGCAGATCCTGATCCCGGTCCATGGCGAGCCGCTGCATTTGTCGGAGCACGCCAAGCTGGCGCGCACCGCAGGGGTGCCGAGGGTGTTGATCTGCCGCAACGGCGACCTGGTCAAGCTCGGGCCGGGCGATCCCGGCATCATCGATCAATTGCCGTCGGGACGGCTCTACAAGGACGGCACGATTCTCGAGGATTCCAAATCTCGCGCCGTGGTCGAGCGGCGGCGGATGGGATTTGCCGGCGTCGCCTTCGTGGCCATCGCCATGACCGACAAGGGCGAACTCGCCGACGATCCCGAGGTTGATCTCGTCGGCATCCCGGAGAAGAATACGGCCGGCGAGGAGTTCGACGAGATCGTATTCGATGTCGTGGTATCCACCGTCGAGGGCCTGCCGAAGGCGCGGCGGCGCGATCCGGACGCGACCGCAGAATCGGTGCGGCGGGCGGTGCGCTCGGCCATCAACGAGCATTGGGGCAAGAAGCCAATTTGTCTCGTTCACGTCCTGACGGTGAGCTAAAAGGCGTTCTCGGACGCGTAACAGGGAGTGGGATGTCATGCTGGGCCGGCTCAATCACGTCGCCATCGCGGTCAAGGACGCGGAGAAGGCTGCGAAAATCTATGGCGGCGCGTTCAACGCCGAAATCTCCGGCGCGGTGCCGCTGCCGGAGCATGGCGTCATCACCGTGTTCGTGACCCTGCCCAACACCAAGATCGAATTCATCCAGCCGCTGGGTGAGGCATCGCCGATCGCCAAATTCGTCGAGCGCAATGCCGACGGCGGCATCCACCACATCTGCTACGACGTGCCCGACATCATCGCCGCCCGCGACAAGCTCGTCAGCGAGGGCGCGCGCGTGCTCGGCGACGGCGTGCCGAAGATCGGTGCTCACGGCAAGCCGGTGCTGTTCTTCCACCCCAAGGATTTTTCCGGCGCGCTCGTCGAAATCGAACAGGCCTGACGCCGATGGCCTACTCAATCTCAACGGCGCTGGCGATCTACTTCGTGCTGTGGTGGGTGGTGCTGTTCGTCACCCTGCCGTTCGGCGTGCGCAGCCAGCAGGAAGCGGGCGAGGGTGCTCCCGGCACCGATCCCGGCGCGCCGGTGCTGGCGCGGATCGGCGTCAAGCTGATCTGGACCACGATCCTCTCCGCCGTGATTTTTGGCATTGCGATGTGGGCCTATCACCAGGGCTATCTCAACATCGAGCGGCTGGCCAAGCTGATGGGAATGCCGTTCTGAACGCCGGCTGCCCTATAGAAATGCGACGCCGATCCGTTTGTCGGAACGCCGGACGACCCGGCAGCGGCGCGGTGCGGGATCGCCCGAGATCAGCAGGTTGAACGTATCGGGAATGCCGAGCGGACTGGTAACCTCGAGCGCGGCACCGGATTCCGATATGTTTCGGACGGTGCAGTCGATGACGCCGCCGGCAAACTCGATGGACCCCGCCTTCAATACCCTATGCCGGAGCGCCGTACGCTTATTTTGCAGGACCTGAAGCGCTTGGGGAATGTCGGGCGTTCCTTCCGCGGGCGCTTGTTGCTGACGCAGCCCCTCGGCGTGCCGCGTCGCGGCTTGAACGGCTTCTTCCGTCAGTGTCGGCCTGATTCTGGCCCATGCGATCCGAAACCGGACCTGACAGTCCTTGAAATTGATGGCCGGCCCACGATCATCGGATGACGGCGGCTGACCGAAAACATTGCAACCCCACCACCAATGCTGACCGTCGGGCTGCTTCAGAATCCGGCCGATTGAAAGGCCCCGCCAGATCACCTCATAGTCATCGTCCTGGCGCACGCCATCGACGACGCAGGGTCGCATTGCAATCGCTTCCAGATCGTCGGTCATCGGATGTCCCCAATCCGAATTCCAGGGCCGGATGCACGTAAAGCGCGTTCGGGCTGCGCCGACAATAGCCCGCAGGATCGATTCGCCGAGAAATGTATGGCAAATCCGGCTCTGACAGAGCTGCCAGGATCGGCTAATTATCCCTTCGCCGGGTCCGTCGACCGCGACATACGCTGGGGGAAATGAATGAACTTTCAACGTCTGCTATGGGCGCTCGTGATCCTGCTCGCCGGCGGTCTCGCCGGATCGTTCTACATGAACTGGAAGACGCTGGGCCAGCTTCGCACCGTAAAGGCCTTCGTCGAACAGGCCGTGTTTGCCGATGCCGTCGCCGCCTGTGAGAAGGTGCAGAGCACCACGCCGTTCAAGTGGAACGGCGGCAAGCAGATCGCCGTGATCGGCCTCAATTCGGTCAGGCTGAACAAGGACACCACCATCGCCAGCTACACGCTGGTCGCCGACAGCGTCTTCTGCGACTACGACCCGGTCAAGAAGAAGGCCGATGTCGGCTCGAATTTCCTGGAGCGGGAATAGAAAGCGTCTTCAATCGAAGTGGATACCGTTTCGCGTGAAGAAAACGCGTCAAAATGGAATCCAGCGCTGAACGGCGCCGGGCAAGCGTTATTGCTCCGTTGCCGCCGCGATGCCTTCGACCTCGCCGATCAGTTTTTTCCACGCGGCATCGATTTCATCCGACCAGTCCGCCCCTGCGAGGTCGCGCAGCGTTGCGGCGATGATTCCAAAGAACGCGACGAACAATTCGCGCGGCGTGCCATTGGCGCCGTGCGAGGACACCTCGCATTCGATCATGCGGAAATGACCGGTGCGTGCGCCGGCGAAATCGAGAATCGCGTCGATCGTCAGCGCCAGCATCGAACCCTTGACGAGGTCGCCGCCCTCGGTCCGGAACATCGTCCTGGTTTCCGGATGCTCGTCGTGGAGCCGGCGATAAACCAGCGGCGTCAGATCCTCGCAGCGTTCGGCCGCGATCTCGAAACTTCGCTCGATCGGATTGGAGGAGGTCATGCGCCGCTCTGCACGTTGCGATCTCGTTGGTTCGATTGCGACCGAGCTTCTCACAAAGCGTATCGCAAAAAAAAGAGCAGGGCGCGAAGCCCTGCTCAACAATTGTGTCGACCCTTAATTTCCTCGCAAGTTGGATTTGATCTTGATTGTCGAGGCGACGCTGCTTGTGCGCGTCAGGGCTCCTCCCGAGACTTGGACCACCAGACTTTGGCCTTGCGACCAGCCTGAGCCCGAATTGGTAGACCATCTTTTTCGTCTTGTCACCATTTTCAGCAACGATTGTTCAAAATTCCAGCATTCTGGGAAATGATTGGAATTGTACCACCGATGGTTGCGGGATTAGGCACGATACCCCCGTGACTTGGTATTTCGGTACGGCATCGGACGGTAACCGCCAAACGCACGGGTTTTCACCAGCCGGGACTGCCGCTTGAGGTCTGTTGCCAGCGGGACACGCCGAAGCCCTACCTGCCTGGAATCGGGAACCCAATCTCGACTTCCCCGTCTGCGGGTGATTAGGTCCTGATGGATGGATTGGCGATGCGCAGCCGACTGAACAAATTCCTGCCTGTTATTTTGCTTGCCCTGGTGGTGCAGATTTTCGCGCCCATCGGTGCATGCTGGGCTGCCAGCATCGTTGCCTCCGATCCGCTCGCCGCCGCCGTGATCTGTCATGGCAACGTCGCGCCGGGCGAAGGACAGACCAACCAGGCTGGCCATCGCGCGCACGACGGATGCTGTTCGGTTTGCAGCGTGCTGCATACCGGCGCGCCGGTGGATACCCCGCAGGTCGCGAGCGCCATTGCTATCGATCGCCAGCCCGCGCGCGTAGTCTGGATCGAGTTCACACCCGACCGTTTCGAATCCCGCGCCGGCTCACACGCGCAGGCGCGCGCGCCACCTTCCATTTCCTGACCTCACGAATCCCAAGATCGGTGTGGCCTTCGGCCGTCCCGGTTGAGTCAGTCGAGAAGGCCGGCAGAAGACCGGTGTCAGGACGATTCCATGTTCCACCTTTCGCTATCCGCAAGGCTTGCGCGCGGCACGCTGCTCGCGTCGGCAGCCATTCTTGCGCTGCCAGCCGGCGTTCAAGCTCAAACCACGCCGTCGAATCTTCCCCCCGTGACGGTCAGTCCGCCGGAACAGAGGCGCGCCACCAGCGTCCGGCCGCCGCGCAATCCAGCGCGATCCGCGCGCGCGGTCCGGCCGACGCCCGCACCATTGCCGCAGACCGCGGGTGAGCAGGGGCAGGGCGTCCGCGGCGCGCTCGCGGTGCTGAGCGCGCAGCAGGCGCTGACCGAGATCAACAACACGCCCGGCGGCGTCGCGCTGGTCCCGGCCGAGGCCTACCGGAACTCCACCGTCGCCAACACCATCAAGGACGTGCTGGATTACGTCCCCGGCGTGCTCGCGCAGCCGAAATGGGGCGACGACACGCGGCTCTCGATCCGCGGTTCGGGCCTGTCGCGCAATTTCCATCTGCGCGGCGTCCAGCTCTACATGGACGGCATCCCGATCAACACCGCCGACGGCTATGGCGACTTTCAGGAAATCGACCCCACCGCCTACAAATATGTCGAGGTCTACAAGGGCGGCAACGCGCTGCAGTTCGGCGTCAACTCGCTCGGCGGCGCCATCAATTTCGTGACGCCGACCGGCCGCGATCCGTTCCCGAATGGCGCGTCGTTCGATCTCGGCTCCTTCGGCTTCAAGCGGCTGCAGGCCAATGCCGGCGGCGCGGTTGGGCCGTGGGACGGATTCGTCACCGCCGCAACGCAGGCGGCGGATGGTTTTCGAAACCACAGTTTCGGCAGCAGCACGCGCGTCAGCGGCAATGTCGGCTATCAGTTCTCTCCGGATGCAGAGACGCGGTTTTATTTTAATGCCAACGAGGTACGTCAGCGCATCCCCGGCAGCGTCACCAAGGCGTCGGCATTATCCTCGCCGGAAACGGCGGCTGCCGCTAACGTAGCCAATGACTGGCAGCGTAACCTCGACACCGTCCGCGTCGCCAACAAGACGACGATCCGTCTCGACGATACCAAGATCGAGTTCGGCCTCTTCGGCGTCGATCGCCATCTGATGCATCCGATCTTCCAATGGCTCGACTATCGCTACAAGGATTACGGCGGATTCGCCAAGGTCACCGACGATCGGATCATCGGCGGCTACCGCAACCGGTTCGTCGCCGGCGTCAACGTTCTCAACGGAACCACCGACGCGCAGCAATTTGTCAACGTCGGCGGTGCCAAGGGCGCGCAGACGTCGTCGTTGCTGCAAAAGCCGGAGAACTATTCGGCCTACGCGGAAAACTCGTTCTATTTTCTGCCGCAGGTCGCCTTCGTAGCGGGCACGCAATATCTGTTTGCGGTGCGCGATCAGAAGGTCAATTTTTCGACCAACGGCGATGTCAACGGCCGCAGCACGTTCAGCGTGTTCAGCCCCAAGACAGGGCTGTTGTGGAATGTCGATCCGACCTGGCAGGTGTTCGGCAACATCTCCCGCAGCGCGGAAGTGCCGAGCTTCGGTGAGAGCGTCAGCCCGAATTTCCTGAATCCGAGCTTTCCCAACATCCCGTTCTTTCTGATCAAGCCTCAGATCGCGACCACCTACGAAATCGGTACGCGGGGCAACCGTCCCGACTTCAAGTGGGAGCTGGTTGGTTATCGCGCCAACATCCGCGACGAGCTGCAATGCCAGTACAGTTCGTTCGGTAATTGCAATGTCACCAACCTGCCTCGCACGATCCATCAGGGTATCGAGGCCGGGGCGGGGGCTGCCATCTTCCGGAACATCTTCGTTGCTGCGGGGGCTCCCGACAAGGTCTGGCTCAATCTCGCCTACACCTTCAATGATTTCCGCTTCGACAACGATCCGACCTTTGTAAACAACCAGCTACCCGGTGCGCCGCGTCACTACCTGCGAGCGGAACTGCTCTACAAGCACCCGACCGGAATCTATGTCGGCCCCAATCTCGAATGGGTGCCCGAATCCTACTATGTCGACAGTGCCAACACGCTGAACACTTCGGCTTATGCGCTCGTCGGGTTGAAAGCAGGCTTCGACAATGGCGGTCCGGTCTCGGCTTACATTGAAGGTCGCAATCTCGCCAACAAGGTCTACATTGCCAGTGCCAGCGTCATCAACCAGGCAAATCCCACGCTGCCCTTGTTCGAACCCGGCACTGGCCGGGCCATCTATGCCGGAATGAAATACCGATGGTAGTCGCGTCATCCGTTCAAGGAAACGATTTCCATCAACAACCCAAGAGAGTTCGAGAGATCATGAAGAACATCGCACATTCACTGACTGTCGCCGCCATGCTCGCTCTGGCCGGGCCTGCGTCTGCCGGAGACGCCAAGGTCGGCGACGTCGTCATCACCGAAGCCTGGAGCCGCGCGACGCCGGGCGGCGCAAAGATCGCCGGCGGATATCTCACCATCGAGAACAAGGGCAGCGCGCCGGATCGGCTCGTCCGCGGCTCCAGCGATGTCGCCGGCAAGTTCGAGATTCACGAAATGGCGATGAACAACGGCGTGATGACGATGCGCCCGCTCGACAAGGGGCTCGCCATCGAACCGGGCAAGACCGTCAAGCTGGCGCCGGGCGGTTATCATCTCATGCTGATGGATCTGAAATCACCGCTGAAGCAGGGCGACAAGGTGCCGCTCACGCTCGAATTCGAGAAAGCAGGCAAGGTGACGGTCGCACTGGATGTCCAGGGCGTCGGCGCGCAGGCGCCCGCTGGCGGCGACCATTCCGGCCACAACATGAAGAAGTGAGATCGGCATGAAGAAGATCATTGTCGCCGCGGCCGTCGCATTCACCGCATCGGCGGCGCATGCCCACGTAACCGTGGAAAACAAGCAGTCGACGGTCGGCTCCTACTACAAGGCGGTGTTTGCCGTGCCGCACGGCTGTGCGGGTTCGCCGACCGTCAAGTTGCGCGTGCAAATTCCGGAAGGCGTGATCGGGGTGAAGCCGATGCCGAAGCCTGGCTGGACGCTGGAGACGGTGAAGGGAAAATACGCCGCCGAGTATGAGCTTCACGGCAGCAAGGTTTCCGAGGGCGTCAAGGAAGTGGTATGGAGCGGCGGCAAGCTCGCCGACGACAATTACGATGAGTTCGTCGTTGCGACGTATCTCACCACGAGCCTGAAGCCCAACACGACGCTGTATTTTCCGGTCGTTCAGGAATGCGAGCAGGGCGTGAGCCGCTGGATCGACCTGCCGAAGGATGGCCAGGCGTCGCACGGGCATGACGGCAAGTCGCCCGCGCCGGGCATCAAGCTGCTGCCGAAACCTTAGACGAAACGATGGCCCGTTTCGTCGCCGGTCTTGCCGCGCTCGTCTCGGCGCTTTGCTTTGCGACCGGCGTGTGGGCCCATGCGACGCTGGTCTCGGCGGAGCCGGCCGACGGCAGCGTCCTCGCGCAGCCGCCGAAGATGGTGCAACTCCACTTCAACGAGGGCGTGACGCCGGCCGTTGTCAGCCTGATCGACGCCGCCGGCAAAGCCCGCGACGTCGCCACGCGGGCCGTCGGCCAGTCCGTGCTGATGGTGCTGCCCGAGGACCTGCCGCAAGGCACGCAGATCGTCAGCTATCGCGTCGTCTCGCAGGACGGCCATCCCGTCGCAGGATCGCTGGTGTTTTCGATCGGGGCCGTGACCGGCAGTGCACCGCCGGCCAATGCGAGGCCGCTGAATGTGCTGATCTGGCTGGCGCGGATCGGCGTCTATCTCGGCCTGTTTGTCGGCGTCGGCGGCGCGTTCTTCGCGGGCTGGATCGGGCAGGGGCGAGGCGGGTTCATCGTGAGCCGCGGCGCGCTTGCCATCGGCGTCGCCAGCGCGGCGGGGTCGCTCGGCCTGCAGGGGATTGATCTGCTGAACCTGCCGCTGAGCGGTCTCAAGACGCTCGCGCCATGGACCAGCGCGCTCGCCACCAGCCTTGGGCCATCGCTGCTGATTGCGATGGCGTCGATGGCCATCGCGTGGGTTTCCTGGCGCAGTCCGGGCATCAGGATGGCGCGGGCGCAGACGGTGCTGGCCGTGGCGGGTGCCGGACTGTCGCTGGCGGCCAGCGGACATGCCGTCACCGCGCCGCCGCAATGGCTGACGCGGCCGTCGATGTTCCTGCACGGCGTTGCGCTGGCGTACTGGATCGGCGCGCTGCCGCCGCTGGCGATCATGGCGCGCCGTCGGGACGACACGCTGCCGCGCGTGCTCCGGCGGTTCTCGATCGGTGCCGTGCCGATGGTCGCACTGCTGGCCGCCACCGGCCTCGCACTGTCGGTCGTCCAGCTCGGCAGCATCAGCGCGTTGATCGGAACCCGATACGGCATCATTCTCTCGATCAAGCTGGCGCTGGTGATCCTCTTGCTGGGGCTCGCAGCCCTCAATCGGCTTGTCTACACGCCGGCCGTCGCGGCCGACCACGCGAACACCATGCCGTTGCTGCGGTCGATCCGGCTGGAATGCCTCATCGCGGTCGGCATCCTGGCCGTCGTCGCCGGCTGGCGCTTCACGCCGCCGCCGCGCGTGCTGGCCGACCTGCCGGCCGCGCAATTGTCGGTTCATATTCACACCGATGCGGCGATGTTTCAGGTGCTGGTGTCGCCGGGCAAGGTCGGCGCCAACGATTTCGTGCTGCAGCTGATGACGGTCGACGCAGCGGTGCTGCCGGCCAGGGAAGCGACGCTGATCCTGAGCATGCCCGAGCGGGGCATCGAGCCGATCGAGCGGCGCGCCACGCTCGAATCCGATGGCGACTGGCATGTGCGCGGCGTCGCGTTGCCACTGGCCGGGCGCTGGCGCATGCAGATCGACGCGCTGGTCACCGACTTCCAGAAGGTCTCATTGCAGGATGAATTGCAGGTACGGTGAAAGCGCCTTGAAATCGCCTTGAAATCCGCGATTCCGGCGGCTTTTTGCCGGCTGACGGCCTTGTGTTTTGATACCCGATCCGGTTTCACTGCACCTCTTCCGCTGGCCCACCTGATTCCCGAGTTGACCCATGCGATTGTCGCGCTTTTTTCTGCCTATCCTGAAAGAGAATCCGAAAGAGGCGGAGATCGTCTCGCACCGGCTGATGCTGCGCGCGGGCATGATGCGGCAGGAAGCGGCCGGCATCTACGCCTGGCTGCCGCTCGGGTTTCGGGTGCTGAAGAAGATCGAGCAGATCGTCCGCGAGGAGCAGGACCGCGCCGGCGCGCTGGAACTCCTGATGCCGACGCTGCAACTTGCCGACCTCTGGCGCGAGAGCGGGCGCTACGACGCCTACGGTCCGGAGATGCTGCGCATCGCCGACCGGCACAAGCGCGAATTGCTGTACGGGCCGACCAACGAGGAAATGATCACCGAGATCTTCCGCGCCTACGTCAAGTCGTACCGCAGCCTGCCGCTCAATCTCTATCACATCCAGTGGAAGTTCCGCGATGAGCAGCGCCCGCGCTTCGGCGTGATGCGCGGCCGCGAATTCCTGATGAAGGATG
>JAQSDT010000734.1 GCA_029946075.1 bacterium
CGTGCAGCGCCTTGGCGGCGGCGATGGCGAGCACGCCGGTGCCGGTGCCAAGGTCGAGGATGCGCCGCGGGCGCCACGCCTTCAGGACATGATCCAGCAGCAGCAGGCAGCCCCGCGTGGTGCCGTGGTGGCCGGTGCCGAACGCCAGCGCGGCCTCGATCTCGATGCCGAGCTTGTTGGCTGCGATGCGGTCGCGGTCGTGCTGCCCGTGCACGACGAAGCGGCCGGCCGGGACGGGGACGAGGTCCTCCAGGCTGGCCTTGACCCAGTCCTTGGCCTCCATCGTGTCGAAGGCGATGCTCCCGGCGACCCCGGCGCCGGCTGCATTGGCGACGAGCTCGCGCACCAGCGCCTGGTCCGGCGGGTCGCCAAAATGCACGGTGACATCCCAGCGGCCATCCGGCCGCTCGAAGGCGGCAATTGCAGCCTGGCCCTCGTAAAACACCTCGGTCAGGACGTCGACGACGCCCTTGGCGTCGGCTTCAGAGCCGACCGCAAGGCTGGCGCGGTAGGTGGCGGCGATGGAAGTCATTGGGAACCGGAGCAAAATGCGGGAACTTGTGGGCGGCGACTGTGCTGATTCATTCAAACTTAAGCAAATTTCATTTCTCAATATCCCGAAAAGTTACACGTCCGTCGTTAGAGCAACCTTAGATTTTGTCCGTATGCTTCCGGACAGGAACCCGGGGAACCCGGCCGTTCCAGCATCATCATTCGGGGTCGGTATCGCCATGAAGTCGCTCATTTCGAAGTTCCTCAACAACGAATCCGGTGCCACGGCCATCGAGTATGGCCTCATTGCTGCAGGCATCGCGATTGCCATCATCACGGCCGTCAACGGCGTCGGCAGTCAGCTCAGCAGCACCTTCGGCAGCATCAGCACCTCGCTGAAGTAACGGCCCCCGCCAGGGGTTCGCAGGGGTCGGGCGTGTCGAGCGCCCGGTGCCTTCGCGTTTGTCCAATGTCTGTCCACAGCCAATACCAGGCATTCTCGCACGGACATACCGCGGTTAGCCACCGCTGTTCCCCACATATTTGAACAGCCCATCCACAGGCTTTTCCACAGCGTTACACAATGGTTGTACAGAAATTGTCCCGCCGATGTCCCCGGATCCGCGCTGGTTAACATCTGCCTTCTGCGAACTGCGCGTGCACCGCCCGTTCACCTCGTCCGCCGATTGCATCCGCCAGCCGTCACAATGGAACCAGCCATTAAGCGACGCGGCTCAATGATGAGGCACGCTGGAAAACAGCGAACAAAAAACAGGGGGAATGGGAATGAAACAGATTACGATGATCGTTGCCGTGATGTGTGCCATCAGCGCTTACGTCACCTATCCGTCGGCCAACGCTTCCGGCGCCCGCGAAACGCTGTCGCCGCTGGCGATGTCGATGCAGGAATCGCGCTCGCTTCCGGTCGAATCCTGGGATGCCGTTTGATTTGACAATTTAACTGCTTCGCAAGGCGCAGCGCTCACCCGGCGTTGCGCCTTGTGCATTCGATCTATCCGAACAGTGCGCGATGGTCGGCGAGAATGGTGCGTGCGGCGTTGTGGCCGGGTGCGCCGGTGACGCCGCCGCCGGGATGCGCGCCCGAACCGCAATGGTAGAGGCCCTTCAGCGGCCCGCGATAATCGGCGTGGCCGAGCATCGGCCGTGCCGAGAACAACTGGTTGAGCGACAGCGCGCCGTGGAAGATATCGCCGCCGAGCAGGCCGAATTGCCGCTCCAGATCGAGCGGCGACAGCACCTGCCGGCCGATGACGCTGGCTGCGAAGCCCGGCGCAAATTTGTCCACCGTCGCGATCATGAGGTCGGCGACCTCTTCGCGATGGTCATCCCACGATTTTCCGTCCGGCAGTTCCGGCGCGACGTGCTGGCAGAACAGGCTCGCGACGTGCTGCCCCGGAGGCGCAAGGGAATCGTCGAGCGTCGAGGGGATCAGCAATTCCACGACGGGTTCGCGGCTCCAGCCGCGACCGCGCGCGTCCTGCCAGGCGCGGTCCATGTAAGCCAGACTCGGCGCCAGGATAATGCCAGAGGTGAGATGATCGCCGGGACCGGGCAGCGCGGTGAAAGAGGGCAGGGCGCCCAACGCGACGTTCATGCGGAACGTGCCCGAGCCGTTGCGCCAGCGCGTGATGCGTTCGAGAAATTCCGGCGCCAGCGCGCCTGATGGCACAAGTCGGGTATACAGCAATTTCGGATTGACGCTGGACGCGACATATTTCGCGCGAATGGCTGAGCCGTTGTCGAGGACGACGCCAATGGCGCGGCCGCCTTCGACGATAATTTCCCGCACGCCGGCATCGGTTTCGACCTCGGCGCCATGGCTGCGCGCCGCGCGCGCCATCGCCTGCGTGATCGCGCCCATGCCGCCGATGGCGTGGCCCCAGACGCCCTTCTTGCCGTTCACCTCGCCGAAGGCGTGGTGCAACATCACATAGGCCGAGCCCGCGGCGTAGGGACTGGCGAAATTGCCGACGATGGCATCGAAGCCGAACAGCGCCTTGACCAGATCGTTCTCGAATCGCTCGTCCAGCATCTCGCCGGCGGAGCGCGTGAACAAATCCAGCAGACTGCGCTGCTGATCCAGCGACAATTTGCGCAGGATGTTCGCGGTGCCCGCGGCGTTGAACGCTTCGCGGATCGAACCGATGCCAAAGCTCTCGACGAGATTCGGTGGTGCGCGCAGCACGAATTGCCGCAGCACGTCGGCGATGGCTTCCAGCTCGCGCGAGAACGCCTCGACGGTATCGGCATCGCGCGCGCTCAGTGCGGTGACGGATTGCCGGGTGCGGCCCTCGCCGGTCAGGAGATAGCTGCCATCGGGCGCTGGCAGGAAGTTTTGCGCGCGGCGTTCGACGATGCGCAGGCCGTGCTCGCCCAGTTTCAGGTCGGTGACGACTTGCGGGTTGAGCAGGCTGACCGTATAGGCCGCCACCGAGTTGCGGAAACCGGGATGGAATTCCTCCGTCACCGCGGCGCCGCCGACCACCTTGCGGCGATCGACCACCTTCACGCGCAGCCCGGCCATCGCGAGATAGGCCGCGCAGGTCAGGCCGTTATGACCCGCTCCAATGATGATGACGTCGGTTTCGTTCATGTCCGCTTCAAGAGGGTTCGTGCGTGCTGTCGCGCACGCCATGGTGCCTCGTCAAGTCCTTCATTTTCCGGCTTCTTGAGAGCCATGTCGCCGCTGGCGTCGTCGGATCAACGGGAATTGACCGAGGACGAGGATTATCAGCGGGTTTGGACCGAAGACTATTCAAACGCCGGGCGGCGTGTGGCCCGGCCCGGGAAAAGCGACGAATAGAGGCTGCGCCTGGAGCGTCAGGCCGATGCGACCGCCGTGTTTGTCGCCGCTCGCGATGCGGCGCCGGCCTCGAATTGTGTGAATGCTTCCAGCGCGTGGCTCGCATACATGACCGATGGTCCTGCGCCCATATAGATGGCCATTCCAAGCGTCTCGCTGACTTCGTCTCTGGTCGCGCCGTGGTCTACGGCGGCCTTGGCATGAAAGGCGATGCAATCATCGCACCGCACGGCAACGGCGATTCCGAGTGCAATCAGCTCCTTGGTCTTGCCATCCAGCGCCTTTGAGACGGTCGCTGCCTGCGCAATGCCCGCAAATGCCTTCATGACATCCGGGGCCGCGCCGCGAAGACTGCGGAGCAGGGTGCTCAATTCGGTGGTTTGCTGCGGCCAATTGTTCATCGGTTTGCCCCGTGATCAGATGTGCTTGCATAGCTGGTCCTGCGCAGCTGTCGTTGCGATGGATCAAGGCGTCGGTCATCGCACTATTGCGATCGTCCGCCATGCGCCTATGATCTTTGTGCCCATTGAATCCGTGGAATCTTGATGGCCCATTTTACGCCCTTGTCCGCCGCGATCGGCGGCGCCCTGATCGGTCTCTCCGCCGTCCTGCTGATGCTGTCGACCGGACGTATCGCGGGCATCAGCGGCATCTTCAGCGGGCTGTTGAACCTGCGCGGCGGCGACAAGGGCTGGCGCATCGCCTTCATCGCCGGGCTGATCCTGGCGCCCGTGATTGCGGGGCTGATCGGCTACGGCATGGCGCAACCCAGGCTGCCCACAAACTGGATCGTGATCATCGCCGCAGGATTGCTGGTCGGTTTCGGCACGCGGCTCGGCGGCGGCTGTACTTCAGGTCACGGGATTTGCGGTATCGGTCGGCTGTCGCCGCGCTCGATCGCCGCTACGATCGTCTTCATGGCGACGGCGGTCGTCACCGTGGCGATCACGCACCACCTGCTGGGAGGTTGAAGCATGTCGATCCTCGCTCCCTTCCTGTGCGGCCTGATCTTCGGCGCGGGCCTTCTGATCTCCGGCATGGTGCAGCCGACCAAGGTTTTGGGTTTTCTGGACATCCTCGGCGCGTGGGATCCGAGCCTGGCCGTGGTGATGGCGGCGGCGCTCGCGGTCTCGGTGCCCGGCTTCATGCTGGTCGACCGCAGCGCGCAGCCCTGGTTCGCCGGGCAATTCTTCCGGCCGGGTAAATCCGGCATCGATCAGCCGCTGGTGTCGGGCGCGGCGATGTTCGGAATCGGATGGGGATTGGTCGGGCTGTGTCCGGGCCCCGCTCTGGAGAGCCTGGCGACGTTGTCGCCCGGCATCGTCGTGTTCGTCGTCGCGATGGCCGCCGGAATGCTGCTGCACGATCTCTGGCAGCGCTTGCGACCGGTCGTGCCGCGCGAACGTCAGCTTGCGAGCGCCGCGGACGGCTAGATTAATCCTGGTACGAGAACAGCCCGCGCTGCTGATAATAGGGGCGGGGCTGATAGTAATAGCCCTGCGGCGCCGGTGCGTAGCCACGGTTGTCATAATATTGCGGCGGCTGCTGCGGATAGACCTGCGCGCCGTAAACGCGGCGGCCGGACGGGGCCGGATAGCGCGCCTCGTTCGAGGAACCGTCGGCTGGATAGATGTAGCCGTCGTCGGCGCGTGCCTGCGGCGGCAAACGCGGCTGTTGCGGCGTGAGCACGACGGGATCGCCGGCGGAGTCGTATTGCTGTTCGACCTGCGGCTGCGGGGCGCGGCGTGCGAGCGCGGTATTGGCGCGGGGCCGCGGATTGCGCGCCAGCGCCACCTGCGACGAGCCGGTCAGCGATACCGTGGTGTTGAGCACGCCCTCCTGCTTCACCAGCGCAAACAGTCTTGAGGCATTCTCGCGCGATAGCCGCACGCAGCCATGCGACGCCGGGCTGCCGAGCCGGCTGACCGAGTCGGTGCCGTGAATGGCATGACCGGCCTTCGTGAAGAAGATCGCATGCGGCATCGGCGCATCGTCGAATTCCTTGGAATAGTGATCCTCTTCCATGCGGAAGGTACGGAAGCTGCCGTTCGGCGTCTCATGCGACGGGAGCCCCGACGACACCGGCCAGCGGTAACGCTCGACGCCGTCGACGGCGACGGTCATCTGCTGGCTGTCCTTGTCGACGGAAATGGCGACCTTGGCCTGCGCGGCGGTGGATGCGAGCAGCGACAGCGCCGACAATGCAATGAGGAAGGGACGCATTTTAACCTTGGCCTCCAGGCCCGAAAACCGCCGGCTCTCCGTCCCCCCGCATCCAATATGCCCGGAAAACCGCACTGCTTCCAGTGGCCCGCCGCCGCATCGTTAATTGCCCCGCGCGGCGCAAACAAGGCGGCGGAACGGCGCAAACGGGCCGGCGGCGCTGACATTTTCGCGAGGATGATGGGAGCCGTCATTCCGGGGCGTGCGAAGCACGAACCCGGAATCTCGAGATTCCGGGTTCGGCCCTGCGTGCCGCCCCGGAATGACGCTTTGCGTCAATTCTTCAGCCGGTATCCGGTCCTGAAGATCCACCACACCAGCCCCGTGCAGACGGCGAGGAAGCCGAGCGTCATGCCGAGGCTCAGGCCCACGCTGACATCGGCGATCTCGTAAAAACTCCAGCGGAAGCCGGAGATCAGGTACACGACCGGATTGAGCATCGTGATGGTGCGCCAGCCCGACGGCAGCATGTTCACCGAGTAGAAGCTGCCGCCGAGAAACGTTAGCGGCGTCACGACCAGCATCGGGATCATCTGCAGCTTCTCAAAACCGTCGGCCCAGATGCCGATGATGAAGCCGAACAGGCTGAAGGTCACCGCCGTCAGCACCAGGAAGGTCAGCATCCACCAGGGATGCAGGATATGCAGCGGCACGAACAGCGCGGCGGTGGCCAGGATGATCAGGCCGAGAATGATCGACTTGGTGGCGGCGGCGCCGACATAGCCGATCACGATCTCGGCGTAGGAAATCGGCGCCGACAGGATTTCGTAGATGGTGCCGACGAATTTCGGAAAGTAGATGCCGAACGAGGCGTTGGCGATGCTCTGCGTCAGCACCGACAGCATCACGAGGCCCGGCACGATGAAGGTGCCGTAGCTGACGCCTTCGACCTCGGTGATGCGCGAGCCGATCGCGGCGCCGAACACCACGAAGTAGAGCGAGGTCGAAACGACAGGCGAGACGATGCTCTGCAGCAGCGTGCGCCAGGTGCGCGCCATTTCGAACAGGTAGATGGCCTTGATCGCGCGGTAATTCATGGCGCTTTCACCAGGCTGACGAAAATGTCTTCGAGCGAGGACTGTCTTGTATCGAGATCGGAAATGCGGATGCCGGCGTTCCTGATGTCATTGAGCAGGCTGGTGATGCCGGTGCGGTCGCCCTTGGTGTCGTAGTCGTAGATCACGGCGTGGCCGTCGTCGGTGAGTTCGAGATTGTAGGCGGCGAGCGCAGCGGGGATCGCATCGATCCGGCTTTGCAGATGCACTTTCAGTTCCTTCTTGCCGAGCTTCTGCATCAGCCCGGCCTTGTCCTCGACCAGGATGATCTCGCCCTTGTTGATGACGCCGATCCGGTCGGCCATCTCCTCGGCTTCCTCGATGTAATGCGTGGTCAGGATGATGGTGACGCCGGCGGCCTGCAGCGTGCGCACCACCTCCCACATGCCCTTGCGCAGTTCGACGTCGACGCCCGCGGTCGGCTCGTCCAGGAACAGGATCTGCGGCTCGTGCGACAATGCCTTGGCGATCATCACGCGGCGCTTCATGCCGCCGGAAAGCGTGATGATCTTCGAATCCTTCTTGTCCCACAGCGACAGGTCCTTCAGCACCTTTTCGATGTGCGCCGGGTTCTTCGGCTTGCCGAACAGGCCACGGCTGAAGCTGACGGTCGCCCATACGGTTTCAAAGGAGTCGGTATGCAGTTCCTGCGGCACCAGCCCGATCAGCGAACGTGCCGCGCGATAATCCCGGTTGATGTCATGGCCGCCGACGGTGACGCGGCCCTCGCTGAGGTTGGCGATCCCGCAGATGATGCTGATCAGCGTGGTCTTGCCGGCGCCGTTCGGACCCAGCAGCGCGAAAATCTCGCCGCGCTTGATGTCCAGGTTGATGTTGTTGAGTGCCTTGAAGCCGGAGCCGTAGGTTTTCGACAGGCCGGAGACGGATATGATGGCAGGCGATGCGAGCATGGTGGTTTACGACGCGTGTGGCCAACGACATCAGGCGCGCAGGCCGGGTCCAGGCAGGAGAGGGGCGGGAACCGGGAGATAGGGATGCGGAGGTGGTTCCGCAATGCGGTGCGCGGAGAAAAACGTCTACTCCGCCGCGTGAGCGTGCAGGGCAGTTGGATCATATCTGCGCAATGCCAGGAATGCTCACATCAATAATTTTGCTCACGCCACCTCGTTTGCCTTCGCTAGGGCGCGCCGAACAGCTTTGGGCTCATTCTTTATGACATTGATGAGCGTACGGGCTGCGCCGGAAGGGCGGCGCGTGCCAAGCTCCCATTTCCGTACAGTTCCTACTCCCGTTCCGATCAGGGCGGCGAACTCGTCCTGCGACAGACCAAGCATTAGCCGCGCCTCGCGCGCTTCGGTTTCTTTTGGAGTGACACGATGCACAATTGCTTTTGTCGTCTTTCCCGAAGCATGAGTGTGCGCCTCACGCAAACTCGCGCGAATGTCGTCGGCGAGCCGGCTGCTCTTGCGTGTCATTTTTCTTTCCATAGTCTCACGATCTCCCTCATAGAGGCCGCAAATTCTCGCTTTTCAGCAGACGTCAGATCGCTCTTCTCGTTTTTTGCAAAAAGCGCCAGTAGCAGAATTGGAAAATTCTCATTGTAAAAGTAATAAACGACGCGCGTGCCACCCCGCTTGCCGATACCGTCGCGTCCGACGCGGACTTTTCGCAAACCGCCCGAACCGGGAATGACGTCGCCGCATGTCGGCTCATAAGCAATCAGGTCGATGACGGCGTCGCGCTGTCCGGCGGTCAACAGTTCGCTGGCGCGGCGGCGATAGCCTGCGAATTCGATCACCGAGACAGGGCGCCTGGCCATTTGGCCATGGTACCCCAATGGGGCTTTATCCGCAAGGGTCCTGCGTCCTTACACCCGCTCCACGAAGCTATCGACCACCTTCTTCTCGCCGGCCTTTTCGAAGGCGATCGTCAGCTTGTTGCCGTCGATCTTCACCACGTGGCCGTAGCCGAACTTCTGGTGGAAGACGCGGTCGTCGAGCGAGAATTCCGAAACGGTGCCGGTGGATTTGGCGACCAGTTCGCCTTCGATCACCATCGGCCCGCGCTTGTTGCGGCCGAAGCCGCCGGTGAAGGGTTCGCCGCGCCCGCCTGAAGCATCGCTTCGTGAACCCGAGGTATCGCTTCGCGAACCTGAAAATGGCGACTGGCTTTCCTCGAAGCCGCCGCGGGCCTGTCCGTTGCGATTGCCCTGGCTGCCGCGATTGCGGTTGGCCTGCGCGCGCTGCCAGCCCGGCGTCGAATAGCTGGAGCCGAATGATTCGACGTTGTCGAAGCGCGACGGGCCATAGCCGCCGCTGCCGCCCCAGCCGGAGCCGCCCTTGGATTCCGTGATCTCGACATTGTGCGCCGGCAATTCGTCGAGGAAGCGCGACGGGATCGTGGTCGACCACGTGCCGTGAATGCGGCGGTTGGTGGCGAAATAGAGTTTTGCGCGTCGGCGTGCGCGCGTGAGGCCGACATGGGCGAGGCGGCGCTCTTCCTCGAGGCCGGCACGGCCCTGTTCGTCGAGCGTGCGCTGGCTCGGAAACAGGCCTTCCTCCCAGCCGGGCAGAAAGACGTTGTCGAATTCGAGACCCTTGGCGGAATGCAGCGTCATCAGCGACACCGCTTCGGCCTCGGCGCCGTTGTCGCGGTCCATCACCAGCGAGATGTGTTCGAGGAACCCCTGCAGGTTCTCGAACTCTTCCATCGAGCGGACGAGTTCCTTCAAATTGTCCAGCCGGCCGGCCGCATCGGCCGAGCGGTCCTTCTGCCACATCTCGGTGTAGCCGCTCTCGTCCAGCACGATTTCGGCGAGTTCGGTATGTGACGTCACCTCGCGCTGGGCGCGCCAGCGGTCGAAATGCAGGATCAGATCGCGCAACGACCCGCGCGCCTTCGGCTTCAGCTCGTCGGTCTCGACCACGGCGCGCGCCGCCTCGAACAGGGGAATGCGCCGCTTGCGGGCGTGGTCGTGCAGCATCTGCACGGTGGCGTCGCCGAGGCCGCGCTTGGGCACGTTGACGATGCGCTCGAAGGCCAGATCATCCGCCGGCGAATTGATCACGCGCAGATAGGCCAGCGCGTCGCGGATTTCGGCGCGCTCATAGAAGCGGGGACCGCCGATCACGCGATAGGGCAGGCCGAGCGTGACGAAACGATCTTCGAACTCGCGCATCTGGAACGAGGCGCGCACCAGGATCGCCACTTCGTTGAGGTTGTCGCCGGCGCGCTGCAGTTCCTCGATCTCCTCGCCGATGGCACGAGCTTCCTCTTCGGAATCCCAGGAGCCGGTGACGGTGACTTTTTCGCCGTCGACGTCCTCGGTGCGCAGCGTCTTGCCCAGCCGTCCCTCGTTGTGCGCGATCAGATGTGAGGCGGCCGCAAGGATGTGGCCGGTGGAGCGGTAATTGCGTTCGAGGCGGATGACTTTTGCGCCGGGGAAATCGTGATCGAAGCGCAGGATGTTGTCGACCTCGGCGCCGCGCCAGCCATAGATCGACTGGTCGTCGTCGCCGACGCAGCAGATGTTTTTGAGGGGCGAGGAGGGAGGCGCGGTGTTCTCCCTCTCCCCGTCCTTCACGGGGAGAGGGGTGGGGTGAGGGGCCGTCTCCGCGATCTCAGTCTGTGGAGAGTCCCCCTCACCCGGCGCGCTCTGCGCGCCGACCTCTCCCCGCAAGCGGGGCGAGGTGATCTCGCCCGGAATCACCGACGACAGCGGAACCCCCGGCTTGCTCGGCGCCTGCGACAGCAGCCGCAGCCACAGATATTGCGCGACGTTGGTGTCCTGATATTCGTCAACGAGAATGAACTTGAACCGGTTCTGGTACTGCCGGAGCACGTCGGGGTGTTCGCGAAACAGCCGGATGTTCTCCAAGAGCAGATCGCCGAAATCGGCGGCGTTGAGGATCTTCAGCCGTTCCTGGTAGCTGGCATAGAGCTTGCCGCCCTTGCCATTGCCGAAAACGGCGGCTTCACCTGCGGGCACCTGCGAGGGCGTCAGGCCACGGTTCTTCCAGCCGTCGATCAGGCCGGCCAGCATGCGCGCCGGCCAGCGCTTGTCGTCGATGTTCTCGGCCTGCAGCAGCTGCTTGAGCAGCCGCACCTGGTCGTCGACGTCGAGCACGGTGAAATTGGATTTGAGCTGCACCAATTCGGCGTGAAAGCGGAGGATGCGCCCGCCGATCGAGTGGAAGGTGCCGAGCCACGGCATGCCTTCCACGGCCTGGCCGAGCATCTGGCCGAGGCGGAGCTTCATCTCGCGCGCGGCCTTGTTGGTGAAGGTCACCGACAGGATTTCCTGCGGCCGGGCCCGGCCCTGGCTCAGGATGTGCGCGATCCGCGTGGTCAGCACGCGGGTCTTGCCGGTGCCGGCGCCGGCCAGCACCAGAACCGGGCCGTCCAGGGTCACGACCGCATCGCGCTGCTCCGGATTGAGCCCGCTCAGATATTGCGGGCCGGCCGCCGCCCGCGCACGCGCGGCGATGCCGCCAGCCGCGGGCTGGTGCTCGGGGACGTCGCGATGGGGCAGTTTGCTCGGCTCGTTCATTTTCGAATCGTCTCGTCCCCACGATGGCACCGTGAGGCGGTAAAGGGGAGCCTTCATAGCAGGGATCAGAGGCCATATAGGGCCTGTCCGGACCTTTTGACAGGTTTTACCCCGGCAGATTTGCCGGTCCGATTTCGGGATCGGTCGCGATTTTACCTCGCCGGCATCGCGACCTTGCGGCCGATCCCTTCGGGCCGCGCAACAGCAGCATGCGAATCCACCACCGCCTTGATGCGGGCACGAATATCCGACGGGAAGGCCGCGACCTTGCGCGCATTCATGTCCATATGCAGGGTCATGTTTTCCGAGGTGGCGGAGAGCCAGCCGTCGGCGGCGTGACGCAGTTCCTCGAACGTATGCAGGCGTTTTTCGTCGTGGCCGAGCAGATAGACCGAAATCTGCACGGGATCGCCGAGATGAATCTCGCGCAAATAGCGCACATGGCATTCGGCGGTGAAGGTCGAGCAGTTCCGCTCTTTCATGTAGGCCGGCCCGATCCCGAGCTGCAGCCACATCTCGTCGATCGCGCGGTCCATCATCACGTTGTAATAGGCCATGTTGAGATGGCCGTTATAGTCGATCCATTGCGGCTCGATCTGCATGACGGATGACAGGAACGGAGCCGGCGGCAGCTTCATGTCCTTCGATCCTTCGGTGGCGGCGGCAGCGGTCGTCATCATCCATCCCTTGCTCGTTTCGCGCTCTTGACCCCCCTTATATCCTTTGCCACGGTCCGCTCAAATTCGGGGAGGAACTCGGCGTGGCGATGACGATATCGGGCAACGTGAAGCGGCCGGAGCCGCAGGCGCTGAAGAGCGCGATCGATGCGCTGGCGGCGCGGTTCGGCAACCGGCTGATCACCTCGCAGGCGGTGCGCGAACAGCATGCCCATACCACCACCTGGCTGCCGACCCAGCCGCCGGATGCGGTGGTGATGGCGCAGGAAACTTCCGACATTCAGGACGTGGTGCGGATCTGCGCCAAACACGGGGTTCCCGTGATCGCCTTCGGCACCGGCACCTCGCTGGAGGGGCAGGTCAACGCGCCCGCCGGCGGCGTCTGCATCGACCTGCGCGACATGAACCAGATCCTCGAGGTCCATGCCGAGGACCTGGATTGCGTGATCCAGCCCGGCGTGACCCGCAAGGCGCTGAACGAACATCTGCGCGACCAGGGCCTGTTCTTCCCGATCGATCCCGGCGCCGACGCCTCGCTCGGCGGCATGACCTCGACCCGCGCGTCCGGCACCAATGCGGTGCGATACGGCACCATGCGCGACAATGTGCTGGCGCTGAAAGTCGTGCGCGGCGACGGCGAGATCATCACGACCGGCACACGGGCGAAGAAATCCTCCGCTGGTTACGACCTGACGCACCTGTTCGTCGGCGCCGAAGGCACGCTCGGCATCATCACCGAACTCACCATCAAGCTGCGCGGCATTCCCGACACGATCGCGGCTGCGGCCTGTTCGTTCGAGACCGTGCGCGGCGCCTGCCAGGCAACCATTTTGGCTATCCAGACCGGTATCCCCGTCGCGCGCATCGAATTGCTGAACGCCGAGCAGGTGCGCGCCTGCAATGCCTATTCGAAGCTGACGCTGCCGGAAACGCCGCTGCTGCTTCTGGAATTCCACGGCAGCGAGATCGAGGTCGCCGAGCAGTCGAAGAATTTCAGCGAGATCGCCAGGGAGTGCGGCGGCGGCGATTTCACCTGGACCACCAAGCCGGAAGACCGCACCAAGCTGTGGCAGGCGCGGCACGACGCCTATTGGTCGGTGAAGGCGCTGCGTCCCGGTGCGGGCGTGGTTGCGACCGACGTCTGCGTGCCGATCTCGCGGCTGGCCGATTGCGTCACCGAGACCGAGGAAGATCTGAAGCGGCTCAATCTGCTGTCGCCGATCGTCGGTCATGTCGGCGACGGCAATTTCCATTGCTCGCTGGTCTGCGACGTCGACAATCCAGAGGAGATGGCGCGCGGCGAGGAATTCATGCATCGCCTCGTCGAGCGCGCACAGGCGATGGGCGGCACCTGCACCGGCGAGCACGGCATCGGGCAGGGCAAGCAGAAATACCTCAAGGCCGAACTCGGCCCCGAGGCGATCGACGCGATGCGCGCGCTCAAGCACGCGCTCGATCCGCAGAACATCTTCAATCCCGGGAAGATCGTCCCGGCGGCGTGAGAAGGCCAGCGGCGCGAGTCGGCAAACACTGCGACAGTCGCCCCGGCCTAGTGCGCGATTGCGCACGGGGGCCGGAGCCCTTACGCCGCGGCAGTTCTGATGTGACTTGTAGGATGGGTGGAGCGCAGCGATACCCATCAATGGCCGATTCCAGCGTGAGATGATGGGTATCGCTGCGCTCCACCCATCCTACGAAT
>JAQSDT010000735.1 GCA_029946075.1 bacterium
CATCACCGATGTGACAACTGAGATGCCGCGCTCGCGCTCGATTTTCATCCAGTCGGACCGCGTATTGCGGCGCTCGCCCTTGGCCTTGACCTGCCCGGCCAGGTTGATTGCGCCGCCGAACAGCAGCAGCTTTTCGGTCAGCGTGGTCTTGCCGGCGTCGGGATGCGAAATGATCGCAAAGGTCCGCCGCCGCGCCACTTCATCGGAAAGGGGCGAGCGGGACGGCGATTCGGCTGTGGCTGCGGTGTCGGACATCGGATCGAGCGTTTGGCAGGGAAAACCGGCCATATCAAGCCTGATCTGGCGATTGCGGGGCGCCAAAGCCAGCCCCATATCAGGGGTGGAAGGACGGCCTTCCGGTTTCACACCATCATCTGCGGGGACGGCCCTGCCTGTTTTGGAGGGTCGTCATGGCTTGGATCATCCTGTTCGTCGCGGGTCTGCTGGAAATCGGCTGGGCCATCGGGCTCAAATATACCGAAGGTTTTACGAAGCTCGTACCATCAGCGCTGACGCTTGCCGCCATGGCAGGTAGCATCATCCTGCTCGGTCTCGCCCTGAAAGCGCTGCCGATTGGAACCGCTTACGCGGTCTGGACCGGCATCGGCGCGGTCGGAACCGCCATCCTCGGCATCGCCCTGTTCGGCGAACCTGCGACTGCCGCCCGACTGGCCAGCATCGGGCTGATCGTTTCAGGGATCGTCGGGTTGAAACTCGTCGGTTAGATTTTGGTTTGACGCGTTTTCTTCACGCGAACCGGTATCCACTTCGCTCGAAAACGCTCTGAATCAGCGCAGCAGCACGACCGCCCAATAGGTCGCGGCCGCCACGATCGCGGAAGCCGGGATCGTGATCACCCAGGCGTAGACGATCGAACTCGCCACGTTCCAGCGCACCGCCGATACGCGCCGGGCTGCGCCGACGCCGACGATGGCGCCGGTGATGGTGTGGGTGGTGGAAACGGGAACTCCGAGATAGGTCGCCATGAACAGCGTCGCGGCGCCGCCGGTTTCCGCGCAAAAACCCTGCATCGGCGTCAGCTTGGTGATGCGCAGGCCCATGGTGCGCACGATCCGCCAGCCGCCCATCAGTGTGCCGAGCCCCATCGCCGCCTGGCAGGAGATCACCACCCAGAACGGGATGTTGAAGTCCGATCCGAGGTGGCCCTGCGAATAGAGCAGCACCGCGATGATGCCCATGGTCTTCTGCGCGTCGTTGCCGCCATGGCCGAGCGAGTACAGCGAGGCCGAGACGAATTGCAGGATGCGGAAGGCGCGGTCGACCGCGAACGGCGTCGAGCGCACCGACAGCCATGACACAACCGCCACCAGCACCAGCGCCAGCAGGAATCCGACCAGCGGCGACAGCACGATCGCCAGCAGCGTCTTGCTCAGGCCGCTCCACACCGCCGCCGACAGACCGGCCTTGGCGATGCCGGCGCCCACGAGGCCGCCGATCAGCGCATGCGAACTCGATGAGGGAATCCCGAGCGCCCAGGTGATCAAATTCCAGACGATGGCGCCGACCAGCGCGGCGAAAATCACGCTGGCGTCCACCACGTTCGGCCCGATGATCCCGGTCCCGATCGTGTTGGCGACGTGCAGGCCGAACACCATGAAGGCGATGAAATTGAAGAAGGCCGCCCAGATCACCGCGTATTGCGGACGGAGCACGCGCGTCGACACGATCGTGGCGATCGAATTGGCCGCATCGTGCAGGCCGTTGAGAAAGTCGAACAGCAGCGCGACCGCGATCAGAAAGATCAGAACCGGCAGGGCAATGGTCGCGTCCACGTGATGGCCCCGCCCTATACCTGTTCAATCACGATCGAATTGATCTCATTGGCGACGTCGTCGAAGCGATCGGACACCTTTTCCAGATGCTTGTAGATTTCCGCGCCGACCACGAAGTCCATCGAATTGCCGCTGCGGTGCTTGAGGAACAGTTCCTTCAGCCCGATGTCGTGGAGGTCGTCGATGCGGCCCTCCAGCTTGCCGATCTCCTCGGTGATCGCGGTCAGCATCGCGACGTTTTCGCCGATCGACTGCATCAGCGGCAGCGCGCGGCCGACCAGATTGGCGCATTCGACCAGCAGGGTGCCGATCTCGCGCATCGGCGGCTCGAAGGTGCGAACCTCGAACAGCACCACCGCTTTCGCGGTCTGCTGCATCTGGTCGATGGCGTCGTCCATCGCCGTGATCAGGTTCTTGATGTCGCCGCGGTCGAACGGGGTGATGAACGTGCGGCGGACCGCGGTCAGCACTTCGCGGGTAATGCCGTCGGCATCGTTCTCGAACTGGTTGACGCGCTGGCAGAACACCGGCGTCTCGTCGCCGCCGCGCAGCATGTCCTGCAGCGCCAGCGCTCCCTGCACGACCGTCTTGGCGTGGCGGTCGAACAGGTCGAAGAAGCGTTCCTCTTTGGGCAAAAAGGCGCGAAACCAGCGCATCAGCATTGGACAAGATCCATCGTTCTGGGGGCCGTCGGACGGCCCGTCACGAAACTGTCATAGACCATCCGAAGGCAAAGCGCGCGACGGTGGCGCCCGGGAACCGGGTCATCCACCGCTTTGTGAGGCCGAAAACGGCGCCAAAACCCCTGATTTTACAGCGAGCGCCGGAAATAATGCGCGATCTCGCCGATGACGCCGCGGCGGAAGGTCAGCACGCAGGCCACGAAAATCACGCCCTGGATCACCGTCACCCACTGGCCGAAACCGGCCAGATATTGCTGCATGGCGATGATGACGAACGCTCCGACCACCGGCCCGAACACCGTGCCGAGGCCGCCGACCAGCGTCATCAGCACGATCTCACCGGACATGGTCCAGTGCACGTCGGTCAGCGAGGCATTCTGCGCCACGAACACCTTCAGCGATCCGGCAAAGCCCGCGATCGTGCCTGACAGGATGAACGCCAGCAGCTTGTACTGGTCGGTCTTGTAGCCCAGCGAAATCGCCCGCGGCTCGTTCTCGCGGATCGACTTCAGAACCTCGCCGAACGGCGAGTTGATGGTGCGGTAGATCAGGAGAAAGCCGCCGAGGAAGCCGGCCAGCACCACGTAATAGAGCACGGTCGGCTTGGCGAGATTGAAAATCCCGAACAGGTAGCCCTGCGGAATGCCCTGGATGCCGTCTTCACCATGGGTGAACGGCGTCTGCAGATAGATGAAGAACAGCAGTTGCGACAGCGCGAGCGTGATCATCGAGAAGTAGATGCCCTGCCGCCTGATCGAGATGAAGCCGGTAATGACCGAGAGCCCGGCGGCGGCGATCACCCCGGCGAGAATGCCGAGTTCGGGCGTAAAGCCCCAGACCTTGAGCGCATGCGCCGAGACGTAGCCGGCAGTCCCGAGGAACATCGCGTGGCCGAACGACAGCAGCCCGCCATAGCCGATCAGAAGGTTAAAGGCGCAGGCCAGCAGCGCAAAGCACAGCGCCTGCATCACGAAGAACGGATAGATGCCGGTCATCGGCACGAGACCGAGCAACACCGCCATCGCGGCGAATACGATCATCTCATCGCGAATGCCACGCGGGCTTGCCGGAAGTGTGTCGTCAGTCAATGCGCTCATGTCAGGCCGCCCGTCCCGTCAGTCCCGTTGGCTTCACCAGCAACACCAGCACCATCAGAACGAAAACCACGGTGTTGGAAGCCTCGGGATAAAAATACTTTGTCAGTCCCTCGATCACGCCGAGCGCAAAGCCCGTGATGATCGATCCCATGATCGAACCCATGCCGCCGATCACCACCACCGCGAACACGACGATGATCAGGTCGGCGCCCATCAGCGGCCTCACCTGGTTGATCGGAGCCGACAGCACGCCGGCCAGCGCCGCGAGGCCGACGCCAAGACCGTAGGTCAGCGTGATCATCCGCGGCACATTGATGCCGAAGGCGCGAACCAGCGTCGGGTTTTCGGTCGCCGCGCGCAAATTGGCGCCAAGGCGGGTCTTTTCGATCAGGAACCAGGTCGCGATGCAGACGATCAGCGAGAATATGACGACCCAGCCGCGATAGATCGGCAGGAACATGAAGCCGAGATTCATGCCGCCCTTGAGTTCATCGGGAATGGCATACGGCAGGCCGGAGGAGCCGAAATAGTTCTGGAACACGCCCTGCACGATCAGCGCGATACCGAAGGTCAGCAGCAGACCGTAGAGGTGATCGAGGCCGGTGAGCCATTGCAGCATGGTCCGTTCCAGGATCATGCCGAAAATGCCCACCACGATCGGCGCGACGATCAGCGCCGGCCAGTAGCCGATACCGGTCAGGTTCAGCAGGAAATACGCGCAGAACGCGCCCATCATGTAGAGCGCGCCATGGGCGAAATTGATGATGTTGAGCATGCCGAAGATGACGGCGAGCCCGAGACTGAGCAGCGCGTAGAACGATCCGTTGATCAGTCCCACCAGGAGCTGGGCGTATAGAGCTTGCATCGGTTTCGCACTCGATCTCGTTGTAACGCGCTGGGCGCGCCGTGGCTTAAGAGCAGGAAGCGTGCCCGCCGGCGTACAGGCCGGCGGGCGATCGCCTTATTTCTTTACCAGCGGACAGGCGCTTTCCGAAAGCGGGCGGAATGCCTGGTCCCCCGGGGTCGTCCCGACCAACTTGTAATAGTCCCACGGCCCCTTGGATTCCGAGGGCTTCTTGACCTCGAACAGGTAGGCCGGATGAAGCTTGCGGCCATCGGCGCGAATGGTACCTTTGCCGAACAGCGGATCGTCGGTCGGCGCTTCCTTCATTTTCGTCACGACCTTGACGCCGTCATGCGGGTTACCGCCCATCGCATCGATCGTCTTGAAATAGTGGATCAGGCCGGAATACACGCCTGCCTGCACCATGGACGGCATCGCCTTGTTCTTCATGCGCTCGGAGAAGCGCTTCGAAAACGCGCGGGTACCGTCGTTCAGGTCCCAGTAGAAGGTTTCGGTGAAGTTCAGACCCTGCGCCACCTTGAGGCCAAGGGAGTGAACGTCATTGATGAACAGCAGCAATCCGGCGAGCTTCTGGCCGCCCGCCACGATGCCGAACTCCGCAGCCTGCTTGATGGTGTTGGTGGTGTCGCCGCCCGCGTTCGCCATGCCGATGATCTTGGCCTTGGACGCCTGCGCCTGCAGCAGGAACGAGGAGAAGTCCGACGAATTCAGGGGATGTCTGACGGTACCGATGACCTTGCCGCCCGACTTGACCACGACGGCGGCGGTGTCCCGTTCCAGGGCGTGGCCGAACGCGTAGTCAGCCGTGAGGAAATACCAGGTGTCGCCGCCAGCCTTCACCAGCGCCTGCCCGGTGCTGTTCGCCAGCATATAGGTGTCGTAGACCCAGTGAATGGTATTCGGCGAGCACTGGGCGTTGGTGAGGTCCGACGTCGCCGCGCCGGTGTTGATCATGACGACGTTCTTTTCCTTCACCAGATTGTTGACCGCCAGCGCGACGCCGGAGTTCAGCACGTCCACGAAGATATCGACCTTCTCGACGTCGGCCCACTGCCGCGCGATGGTCGTGGCGATGTCGGGCTTGTTCTGGTGGTCGGCGGAGACCAGGTCGATCTTCCAGCCCTTGGCCGCGAGCCCGGAATCCTCGATCGCCATCTGCGCCGCGAGCGTCGAGCCCGCGCCGCCGAGATCGGAGTAAAGGCCGGAATTGTCGGTCAGCACGCCAACCTTGACCGTCTTGTCCTGCGCCAGCGCGCCACCGCCAACGGCAATCGCCATGGCCGTACCGAAGAAAAGAGCCGAAATACGATGTTTCATGGTGTCTCCATAAATCCTGGATGCAGTCACAGTATCAATCAGACGCCTAGATAGGTGTGGAGCTTGTCCATATTGGCAGACAGCTCCGAGTTCGCGAAACCGTCGATCACCTTGCCGTGCTCGACGATGTAGTAGCGGTCCGCCACCGTCGAGGCGAACCGGAAGTTCTGCTCGACCAGCAGGATGGTGAAGCCTTCCGACTTCAGCCGCGCGATGGTGTGGCCGATCTGCTGGATGATGACGGGCGCCAGACCTTCGGTCGGCTCGTCCAGCATCAGGAAGCGCGCGCCGGTCCGCAGGATGCGGGCGATCGCCAGCATCTGCTGCTCGCCGCCCGAGAGCTTGGTGCCCTGGCTGTTGAGGCGCTCTTTCAGATTCGGAAACAGTTCGAAGATCTGGTCGAGCGACAGGCCGCCGGGCCGCACGATCGGCGGCAACAGCAGGTTTTCGCGCACGTCGAGGCTTGCGAAAATGCCGCGCTCTTCCGGGCAGAAGGCGACGCCCATCCGCGCGATCTTGTCGGACGAGGCGTGCGTGATGTCCTGATCGTTGAAGCGAATCGACCCGGTACGCTTGCCGATGATTCCCATCACCGATTTCAGCGTCGTGGTCTTGCCGGCGCCGTTGCGGCCGAGCAACGTCACGACCTCGCCGGCCTTCACGTTGAAATTGATGCCGTGAAGGATGTGGGATTCGCCGTACCAGGCCTGCAGGTCGGAGACGGATAGCACTTGTGCTCCGGCCGCGCTGGTTGCGGCCTCGGCCATTTTCAGATCAGGCATGACCGGCCCCCAGATAGGCTTCCTTGACGCGCTCGTCCTTGGAAAGTTCGGCGTAGTTTCCTTCCGCCAGCACCTGCCCGCGCGTCAGCACCGTGATGATGTCGGAGAGATTGGCCACGACGCTCAAATTATGTTCGACCATCAGGATCGTGTACTTCGCCGAAATGCGCTTGATCAGGGCCGCGATCTTGTCGATGTCCTCGTGGCCCATGCCGGCCATCGGCTCGTCCAGCAGCATCATCTCGGGGTCGAGCGCGAGCGTCGTCGCGATCTCCAGCGCCCGCTTGCGGCCGTAAGGCATCTCGACCGCCGGCGTATTGGCAAATTCGCTCAGGCCGACGTCGTTAAGGAGTTCGTGCGCGCGGCCATTGAAGCGGTCGAGCACGCTCTTGGAGCGCCAGAAATCGAACGAGGAGCCGTGCTGGCGCTGCAGGGCGACGCGGACGTTTTCCAGCGCGGTCAGGTGCGGAAACACCGCCGAAATCTGGAACGAACGCACCAGCCCGAGGCGGGCCACGTCGGCCGGCGCCATCGCTGTGATGTCCTTCCCCTTGTAGAGAATCTGGCCCGCGGAGGGCTTCAGAAACTTGGTCAGGAGGTTGAAACAGGTCGTCTTGCCGGCGCCGTTCGGCCCGATCAACGCATGAATGCTGCCGCGACGCACCTTCAGCGCGACGTCACGAACGGCGTAGAATCCCGCGAATTCCTTGGTCAATCCGTGGGTTTCAAGAATGAAGTCATCAGCCAAACAAATGTCCCCCATCAGCCATCGCCGCGACGCCCCGCGCGCATAGCCAATTTTTCCCTGTTCGGGCAAGCCCTTCCGGACGTCTGCAAAACCGTCCGGAGCCTGCCGCCTCCGGGCCGGAATATGCCGTCAACGGCGGCGGTTAGGCAAGCTGCAAAGCTGAAGCATTCGCGCCGGTTCCAACCGGGCCATAAGTCGAATGGCGCCGCCCCTGGCCGGCGTCCGTTTTCCGCCGAGCGGGCATCCGGCAAGTCATCGTTAACGGTGTTTTGCTGCAATCGGGCGTTTTCATAGAATATTTCCGCCTCAAGGCCATGATTGCGCGGTTCAGATCGCCGGGAATGTCGCCTTGGAATTCGATAGCGCCCAACCATCGATCGTCAAATCGATCAAGCAGCGCGACCTGCTGAACACCTGGCTGCGACTATACGTCCCCAACCAGCCATTGCCGCGCATGTCCGATTACCAGCCGGCGCGGATGGAGGACGAACTTCCCGACCTCGTCTTTTACAGCGTCGATACCGGCTCGATGCCGCCGCGCCTGACCATCCAGAGCGACGGAACGCGGATGTCGACCGCCTACGGCCACACCGGCAAGGGCCGGTTGCTCGACGAATATCTCGGCGCCAGGCTCGCCCCGCTCGTGATGCCCGTCTACTATGAATGCATCGCCCGCCGCCTGCCCGTCTACACTATCGCCCACGTCGACGATGCCTACGGACGGATCGTCGCCTATGAACGGCTGCTGCTGCCCTTCTCTGATGACAGCGATGTCACCCAGATCACCGCTTCGCTGAAGACGATCAGCGAGGAGGGCAGTTTCGAGATCAGGAATTTGATGCGCGGCAGCAACTCACTGCCGGTCCCGAAGCTGCGCGCCGTGATCGACCGCGACCTCTTCCACCGCGCGCCCGGCCGCATCGTCCTGGGCGACGTGCTCGAATTCAGCTAGATCGCGCCATGGAATTCGTCAGTACCGACCCCTCTGCCGTCAGATCGATCAAACAGCGCCATCTGCTGAACGAATGGCTGCGCGCCATCGGCAAGCGGTGCGCGCTGCCGCTTCGCCGTGATTTTCAGCCGGACCGCATGACGGACGAACTGGTCGACATGATGGGTTACGACGTCATCGGCCACGGCCACACCGCCCGCTTCCGGATAACGCAGCAGGGCGCCCGGCTTGCCGCCACCTACGGCAACGATCGCATGGATCCGAACGGACCGAATGATCGCTTTCTCGACGACGCGATCGGACCGGAGCGCTACGCCAGGATCGTAACGCTATATCGCGCCTGCCTGATCTACCGGCGGCCGGTCTATTCGATTTCGACGGTGCAGGACGCCGACGGCAAGGATGTATCCTACGAACGGCTGCTGCTGCCCTTCGGCAGCGGAGACGAGGTGGAGCAGATCGTCGGATCGTTCAAAAGCATCAGCATCGAGGGCGGCTTCAAGATCGACAACCTCATGGGGCTCCGGCCGAAGGCCGAGCCCGTGATTCAGGTCAGGGCGGTCATCGACCGCGAATTCGTGCCCGGCTCGGCAGCCCTGCCGGATTCAGATGAAGTGGTCGAACTCGACTAGGCCTTATTGCCGCGGGATTTTGCCGCGACTTCGCTGGCGTAGACGTCAGGCTTGAAGCCGACCACGAGCTTGCCGCCCTGTTCGAGCACCGGACGCTTGATCATCGAAGGCTGCGCCAGCATCAACGCCAGCGCCTTGCGCTCGTTCAGGCCTTCCTTGTCGCTGTCGGGCAATTTCCTGAACGTCGTGCCGGCGCGGTTGAGCAAGGTTTCCCAGCCGGCTTCGTCGGACCATTGCTTGAGCTTGTCCCTGGCGATGCCGGCAGTCTTGTAATCATGAAAGTCGTAGGCCACGCCGTGCTCGTCGAGCCAGGCGCGCGCCTTCTTCATGGTGTCGCAGTTCTTGATGCCGTAAATGGTGGTGGGCATTTCGATGAATTCCGGATGTCGCTGTCGGTCGAGATGATTCCTATACGAAGCCGACAATCGAATCCATCGGCTACGGCCGCTTGGGTATTTCGACGCCGCGCTGCACCGCCGGCCGCGCCAGCCCGCGCTCCAGCCAGGCCGGCACCTGGCTGAGCGTATCGAAGGCGACGAGTTCGCGGGCGCCGTAGAAGCCGATCAGGTTGCGCACCCAGCCGAGCATGGAAATGTCCGCAATGGTGTATTCGTCGTCCATGAACCACTGCCGGCCGGCGAGATGCGTTTCCATCACGCCGAGCAGCCGCCTGGACTCGGCGACGTAACGCTCGAGCGGTCGCTTGTCCTCGTAATCCTTGCCGGCGAATTTGTGAAAGAAGCCGACCTGGCCGAACATCGGCCCGATCCCGCCCATCTGGAAATGCAGCCACTGGATGGCCTGGTATCGCCGTGCTGGATCAGACGGCAACAGCTTGCCGGTCTTCTCGGCGAGATATTGCAGGATCGCTCCGGACTCGAACAATGCCAGCGGCTTTCCGTCGGGACCATCCGGATCGAGGATCGCCGGGATCTTGCCGTTCGGGTTCAGCGAGAGAAATTCCGGCGTCTTCTGGTCGTCCTTGCCGAAATCGACCAGATGAACCTCGTAGGGCAAGCCGATCTCTTCGAGCGCGATCGATACCTTGACGCCGTTCGGCGTCGGCAACGAATAAAGCTGAAGGCGGTCGGGATGTTTGGCGGGCCAGCGTCTGGTGATGGGGAAAGCGGAGAGATCGGGCATTGTTGCTCGTTGTTTTGCGTAGGTATCCGGGCGCGGCTAATGTACGGCTGAAGCCGCGCATAACAAGGGCTGGACCCGACATGAATGCCACCCATGACTGATCAACCGCCCGCAGACAAACTCGGCATGACCGACGCGGAGCTCGCGGCGCATCCGACCATGTTCGCCGGCGATGCACTGAACGGTCAGGTGGTGCTGGTGTCAGGCGCGGCCGGTGGCATCGGCCGGGCGATCGCATGGCTGTTCGCGCGACTGGGCGCGCACGTCGTGCTGGCCGGCCGCGACCGGAGCAAGCTCGACACGCTCTTGAACGAACTGACCGGTCGTGGCCTCAAGGCCTCCGCCCACACCACCGATATTCGCGAACCGGAGGCCGTCAACGCACTGTTCGACGCTGTGTGGACCGCGCATGGCCGCCTCGACAGCCTCGTCAACAGTGCCGGCGGGCAATTTCCGCAACCCGCAATCGATTTTTCGGTGAAGGGCTGGAACGCCGTCATCAACACCAATCTCAACGGCACCTGGTACATGATGCAGGCCGCCGCCCAGCGCTGGCGCGAGCACAAGCATCCCGGCAGCATCGTCAACATCGTGGTGGTGACGACGCACGGCCTTTACGGCATCGCCCACACCATTGCCGCACGCAGCGGCGTGATCGGGCTGTCGCGCGCCGTCGCAGTGGAATGGGCGCCGCTGAACATAAGGGTCAACTGCGTCGCGCCCGGCGCGATCGAAACCGAGGGCTGGAACGTCTACACGCCGGAAGCCCGCGCCGCCTATCCGCGCTCCAACCCGATGATGCGCGCCGGCTCGCCCTGGGATATCGCCGAGGCCAGCGTGTTCCTCGCCGGCCCGTCTGCCAGGTTCGTCACCGGCGAAACGCTGACCGTCGACGGCGGCGGCCAGCTGTGGGGCGAGACCTGGACCACGGGCAAGCCGGCCTATTTCGGCGGTGACACGTGACACGCTACCGCCTCGCCATCTTCGATTTCGACGGCACGCTGGCGGATTCGATGCCGTGGTTTCGCGCTTCCTTTCAAGACATGATCAAGCGGTTCGATCTCGCGCCGGTCCGCGACGACGAAATCGAAGGATTGCGTGCGTTGTCCGCGCGCGAAATGATGGCGCGGCTGAACGTATCCATGTGGCAGCTGCCGGCCATCGTCACCGATATGCGCAAGCGCAAGCTCGCCGCAGCCGGCGACACACCGTTATTCCCGGGCATTCCCGAGATGCTGACCGGGTTGCAAACTTCCGACGTCCGGACCGCGATCGTCAGTTCCGACAGCGAGATTTCCGTCCGGCAAGTGCTTGGCTCCACCGCCTCGCTGATCGGCCATTTCGACTGCGGCGCGTCCCTGTTCGGCAAGCACTGGAAGTTCCGCCGTGTCGCCCGACGTTTCGGAGTGGAGCCATCGCAGGCGATCTGCATCGGCGACGAGCTCCGCGACATCGAGGCTGCCAGGGCAGCAGGCATGAACTCGGCTGCGGTCGCGTGGGGCTACGCGCTGCCGAGCGCGCTGCAGGCGGCAGGGCCGACGCATCTGTTCGGGTCGATCGAGGAGATGGGAAGCCGGTTACGCTCCGACGGCATCGCTGGTCCGAGCCCGCCCTAGGCTTCAAGCCTTCCGCAACACCGTCACGTGCAGGCGGCAGCGGATATCCATTCCCTGGCGCCGGTAGAGCGCGATTGCCGAGTGGTTGCTGGTGAAGACGTGCAGGAACGGTACCTCGCCGCGGGCGCGGATCTGGCGCGAGACTTCTCCGAGCAGCACCTGCCCGTAGCCACGGCCGCGGTGGGACGGGTGGACGCAGACCGCGGTGATCTCGGTGTACTCGGCGGGCTTCATCCGCTCGCCGGCCATGGCGACGAGTTGTCCGTCAACGCGAATGCCGAGGAAGCTGCCCAGTTCATGGGTGCGCTGGCTGAACGGGCCGGGTTTCGTCAGCGACGTCAGCTCGATCATGTCGGGCACGTCGTTCACGCCGAGCCTGATGATATCGACGCCGCCGGCCGGAGCTTCCGCCAGCGTTCCGATCATCTGCTCGCCGGTATCGGCCAGCACCACCTTGAATTCCGGCGGCGCCACCACGGCTTCGGGCGTGAACAGCACCGCGATCTCCGTTCCCGACATCATCGCGCCGAGCGCCGCGAAATTTGCCGGCGACATGTCCGCCAGATCGGCGAAGGGCGCGATTGCGGCAGGGTAACGCCACGCGAGCCCACTGCCCTCCGCGAGCGCTAGCTGCCTTGTCGTCAACGCCGTCCAGATCGGACGATCGAGCGGATGCGGCATCGCCTACCTCACAGCACGCAGCCGTAATGCGCGGACGACACCAGCTTGATGTATTTGTCGTGCACCGACCCCGGCCGCACCGCGGCAACGGAGGCAGGCGGGCGCCAGTCCTTCATGCGGCGGGCGATCTCGTCGGGCGGCAGGTCCAGCGTCACCGTACGGTCGGCCGGATCGATCACGATCACGTCGCCGTCGCGCACCGCTGCGATCGGGCCGCCGCGGGCGGCTTCGGGCGAGACGTGCCCGATCAGGATGCCGTGCGACACGCCCGAGAAGCGGCCGTCGGTGATCAGCGCGACGCCCTCGCCGAGGCCCCGCCCCTGCAACTGGATCGTCAGCATCACCATTTCGGGCATGCCGGGTCCCCCGACCGGACCGACATTGCGCACCACGATCACGTTGCCGGCCACAATGTCGCCGGCCCGGATCGCGGCCATGGTGTCGGCTTCGGACTCGAACACGCGCGCGGTGCCGCGGAACTGACCCTTATCCAGCGTCTTGCCGGACAGTTTCAGCAGGCAGCTTTCCGGCGCCAGATTGCCCTTGAGCACGCTGATATGATTGTTGGCGGGCGCGACCGGTTTCGAGACCGGCGACACGATCTCCTGCGTCGGCATCTTGTCCAGCGTCGGCACGTCGGCGAGATTTTCCGCCAGCGTCCTGCCGGTCACCGTCATGACGTCGCCGTGCAGCAACCCGGCGCGAAGCAGTTCCTTCATCACGACGGGCACGCCGCCGATTGCATGCAGGCTGCCCATCGCGAACGGGCCGTGCGGCTGCAGATTGGCGAGCAGCGGCACGCGCTGGCCGACCTCCTGGATACGCTCGATCGTGATCGGCACCTGGGCCTCGCGCGCGACCGCCAGCAGATGCAGATACATGTTGGTCGAGCCGCCCATGGCATAGACGGTGGTGATGGCGTTCTCGAAGGCGCGTTCGGTCATGATGTCGCGCGGCCGGATGCCGGCCGCCATCAGGCGATACAGCGCGTCGACCGAGGCGCGCGCCTGCGCGCGAACGTCGGCATGAATGT
>JAQSDT010000736.1 GCA_029946075.1 bacterium
GTCGGTGAATCTCCCATGTTCGCCATCGCCACGACCCTGGCGCGCGGCTTGAGGCCATGGGCCTTGGCATAGCCCGGCGAGGCCAGCAGGATCGCGGCCGAGCCGTCGACGACGCCGGAGGAGTTACCGGCGTGATGAACGAAGTTGATGTCGAGGTCGGGATACTTGTCCAGGATGAGCTTGCGATAAGTCGTGCCCTTGTCATCGAGCGCATAGTCGGCAATCGCTGGGAACGCAGCCTTCAGACCGGCCAGTCCCTCGATCGTGGTTTGCGGCCGCGGATATTCCTCGCGGTCGAGCGCGAGGCTGCCGTCCTCGCGGTAGACCGGCACCAGGCTCTTGTCGAAATGACCGCCCTTGATGGCAGCCTCCGCCCGCTTCTGGCTTTCGAGGCCGAGTTCATCGACGACTTGTCGTGAAATACCTTCGAGCGTCGCCACCGCATCGGCGCAGACGCCCTGATGCGATTGCGGATGCCGGGCGCGAAGCCGCAGATTGCCGTTGTCCATCATGAACGGGCCCTCGCCGCGGCGGCCCTCCATCGACATCATTTCGGTGCCGCCGGCGATCACGAGATCCTCGGAGCCCGACATGATCGCGTTCGCCGCCATGTTGACGCTGGTAATGCCCGATCCGCAGAAGCGATCCAGCGTCACCGCGCTGGCGCGCACGTCATAGCCGGCATCGAGCGCGGACATGCGGCCGAGATCGCCGCTCTGCTGGCCGCGCTGCGAGCTGGTGCCCCAGATGATGTCGTCGACATCCGCAGTATTGATGCCGGTGCGATCGGCCAGCGCGCGCAAAACCGTTGCGCCGAGCTGTTGCGGGTGGATACTCGACAGGGCGCCCTTGCCGGCCTTGCCAATGCCTCGCGGCGTTCTGCATGCATCGATGATCAGCGCGTCAGCCATGGTGTTTCCTTCAGGGATTGTTGGTTTGACCACATTTGCAGCCGATCATAACCCAAAGTCAATTCGCCCCACGCAGCGCACCCATGCCACCGAGACTGGACAACACGGCTTCGGCCTCGCGCGCTCGGACCTGCCCTTCCCGGTTGTGGACGCGCGCCGGCTCAGCCGGAGCGCCATCCTTGACGACCAATTTTCTTTATGCGCAGCTAGCCAAAACAACAACATGCCCCCAGGGAGACACCATGGTCACGGCTCTGCGAATACTCGCCGGTTCCGGCCTTCTCATCGCATCGAGTGTTCTGGCTCAGGCCGCCGATCCCATCCGCCTGCGCGTCGCGGATTCGTTTCCGAAGGGTCACTATCTGGTAAAGCTCGTCCTCGAACCGTGGATGGAAGAGGTCAAGAAACGCACCAACAACGCGGTCGCGTTCGAACATTATCCGGCGCAGCAACTCGGCAAGGCAACCGACATGCTGAAGCTCACGCAGACCGGTGTTGCCGATATCGGCTATGTCGCTCCCGGCTATACGTCCGAGAAGATGCCAGTCTCGGAAGTGGCCATGCTGCCCGGAGCGTTCGATCATTCCTGCCAGGGCACGCTCGCCTACTGGAAGCTGGCGCGCGCCGGCGTCATTGCTCAGCAGGACTATACCGCCAACAACATTCGCCTGCTGCTCGCGGTGAGCCTGCCGCAATACCGTATTTTCACCGTCAAGCAGCCGGTCAAGGATGTCGGCGACGTCAACGGCCTGAAACTGCGCTCTACCGGCGGCGCACAGGACCTTACACTGCGTGCCATCAATGCCGTGCCGGTGCGGATGGCGGCACCCGACGCCTATGAATCGCTGTCACGCGGTACCATGGACGGGCTGCTGTTCCCGCTCGAAAGCGTCGTGGCCTACGGCGCCGACAAGCTCGTCAAATATTCCACCGACGGCCTCGGCTTCGGCAGCTTCATCGTGTCGTATTCGATCAGCGACAATGTCTGGAAGAAGCTTTCGCCGGAAATCCAGAAGGCGATGATCGACGTGGCCGAGGAAATGCTGCCGGCCGCGTGCCAGCAGATACAGAAGGCGGACAACGAGACCAGGAAGACGCTCGAAGCCGCGGGCCTCCGGTTCGAGACCCTGCAACCGGACGTGAGCGCCAAATTCAAGGATTTGATGAAGGGCGTCGCGAAGAGCTGGTCGGAAGGGCTGGACGGCCGCGGCAAGCGCGGCAGCGACGCGCTGAAGGAATTCGACGCTGCGGTTGCCGCCATTCCTGCGAAGTAGACGCAAGATGCGGACCGTCGCAGCCTGCAAGATCGGCACCTTGGGGAGGTGAATTTTGCTAGACGGAATATTAAGGGTGGTAAGCGCAATCGAGAAAATCGCCTCGACGATTGCCGCGGCATTCATGTTCGCGATCATGATGATCGTCTTCAGCGACGTCATCATGCGCTACGTGTTCAACCAGCCGTTCTCCTGGGCGTATGACCTGATCTCGATGTACCTGATGGCGGGCGTGTTCTTCCTGGTGCTTTCGGAAGCCTACACCAGCCGCGCCCATGTCAGCGTCGATATCCTGCAACAGAAATTCTCGCCTCCGATGATCCGGCTGTCGGAGATCGTCACCTGTGTCGTCGGCATCATCGTGTTTTCCCTCATCGCCTATCTCAGCTTCCTGCGTGCCGTCGACAGCTACCAGTCGGCAGACGTCATGGCAGGCGCCATTCCCTGGCCGATGTGGCCGTCGATCGGCCTGGTGCCGTTCGGCGCCGGACTGATCACGATCCGTCTTGCATTGCATTTGATTGCGCACCTGCTTTCGCTCGCCACCGGGCGCAGCGTAATCGCGCTGCCGGCATCGCATGCCGCAGGAGAAACCTTCGAATGACCCTCACGCTGGCGATGATCGTGTTGTTCGTGCTGCTCGCAATCGGCACGCCGGTGGGCTTTGCGATGGCGGGTTCAGGCGTTCTCGGGCTCTATCTGGTCGGCGGCATGCCGATGCTGAGCGGCATCCTGCAGACTGCCCCGCTGTCCGCGGTGACGTCCTATGAACTGATCACCATCCCGATGTTCCTGTTGATGGCCGAGTTCGTCCTGGTCAGCGGCATTGCCGACGATCTGTTCAAGGCCACCGCCGCCTGGGTCGGCCGGATACCCGGCGGACTCGGAATGGCCACGGCGCTGGCCGGCGCCGGTTTTGGCGCCATCTGCGGCACCAGCACGGCTTCGGCGGCGACGTTATCGGCGACCAGTCTGCCGGCGATGTTGAAGCAGGGCTATGAGCCGAAGATGGCGGCCGGGGTGGTCGCGATCTCGGGCACACTGGCGATGCTGATTCCGCCCTCCGTTGCGCTCGTCATTTACGGTCTGCTGGCGGAAGTGAATATCGGCGCGCTGCTGGTCGGCGGCGTCATCCCGGGCATCCTCGTCACCATCACCATCATGGCAACCGTCTGGTTCCTCGCCTGGCAGGATCCTTCGCGCGCTCCGGCAGCGCCCGCCGTCTCGCTCCGCGAGAAGCTCCACATGCTCCGCGTGGTGGGCCCGATGCTGCTGCTGTTCGGGATGGTGACCGGCGTGATCTACACCGGCGTCGCCACCCCGACCGAAGCATCGGCGCTCGGCGCCTTCGGTGCTTTCGCGCTGGCCTGCTGGAAGGGCAAGATCAACTGGCGGACGCTGCGCAGCGCCCTGCTGCGCTCGGCACACGGCACCTGCATGATCGCCATGATTCTGTTTGGCGCTTCGATCTTCGGCTATTTCTTCACGCTGACGCAGGTGACGCAGAATCTGGTCGCGTGGGTCGGCAGCCTGCAGGTCGCGCCTTGGATCATCCTGACGATCATCCTGTTCGGCTATATCGTGCTCGGCTCCTTTATGGACCAGATCGCGATCCTGGTGCTCACGGTCCCGATCGTGCTGCCGCTCATCAAATCCCTGGGTTACGATCCGCTCTGGTTCGGCGTCATCAAGATCGTCACTGCGGAAGTAGGCATGATCACGCCGCCAGTGGGCCTGAACTGTTTCGTGGTAGCGCGCTATTCAGGACGGCCGGTGGCCGAGGTATTCCACGGCGTGCTTCCGCATTTCATTGCTCACCTGTTCGCAATTGCGATCCTGGTGATCTGGCCGCAGATCATCCTGTGGCTGCCAATCAAGATGGGTTACTGAGGCAACAACAAAAACGGGAGAGAAACCTCATGTTCGCTGGTCTCAATGGACGGATCATCGTCGCAGCATCCCTCGTTACCGTAGCCGCCGGCCCCGCCATCGCGCAGGAGAAGATCACCCTGCGCCTCGCGGAAAGTCTCCCCGCCGGTCACGTCATCCACGAACTGGTCGCAAAGCCCTTCATGGAACTGGTGACCAAGGCCACCAACGGGCAGGTGACCTTCCAGCATTATCCGGCTGAGCAACTCGGCAAGGCCAAGGACATGGCGCAGCTCACGGTCGCCGGCGTGGCTGACGTCTCCTACATCGTCCCATCCTACTCGTCCGACAAATATCCGTTGACCGCGGTCGCCGAACTGCCCGGCATCTTCGAAACGGAATGTCAGGGATCGCTTGCCTTCTACAAGATCTCGCATAATGGCGGCGTCCTGGAGACGAAGGAATTCGGACCCAACCAGTTGCGACCGCTCGTCACCATCGCGCTTCCGGCCTATCAGATCCAGCTTGCTACCAGCCGCGATGTGAAGACCGCAAAGGATCTCGAAGGTCTCAAGATCCGCACCACCGGCGGTGCGATGGACCTGATGATGCGTTCGATCGGCGGTGTCCCGGTCCGGATGGCCGCGCCCGAAATTTATGAATCGCTCACCCGCGGCACGCTCGACGGCATCATCTTCTCGTATCAGAGCTCGGTGTCCTACGATTTCGGCAAGATCCTGAAATCGGGCACCGAGGGGCTGAATTTCGGAACCGCCATCTTCACCTATTCGATCGGCGAGGCCAAATTCAAGTCGCTGCCGGAGAGCGTGCGCAAGGTACTGGTCGCGGCCGGCGAGCAGACCACGCGCGAAGGCTGCAAGCGCTTCGAGGAAGGCGAGAAGGGCGCGGCCGAAAAGATCAAGTCGCAGGGCATGAAGGTGATCAACTTCGGTGCCGACGACAAGAAGCTGTTCGATACCGCATTCAAGTCGGTGGCGGACGACTGGGTCAAGGACATCAACAAGCGCGGCAAACCCGGCACCGAGGTGTTCAAGGCCTTCACCGAGGCGCTGGCCGCAAGCCATTGAGCGGGCCCTCCCGAAGCCAGGCCAATGCTGCCGCGCCGGCGGGCCCGCTCGCCGGCGTCAAGATCATCGATCTGACCAGCGTGATGATGGGGCCTTATGCGACCATGATCCTCGGCGACTACGGCGCCGACGTCATCAAGGTCGAAAGTCCGGATGGCGACGTCATGCGGTTCGCCGCACCGATGCGCCATCCCAAAATGGGCGCGATGTACCTCCAGGGCAATCGCAACAAGCGTTCCATCGCGCTCGATTTGAAGCAGCCCGGAGGCCGCGAAGCCCTGCTGCGGCTGGCGGCAACAGCCGATGTCTTCGTGCACAATGTCCGGCCGGCAGCGATGGCACGGCTCAAGCTCGGTGCCGACGATCTGCTCGCCGTCAATCCTGGCCTGGTCTACGCCAGCCTGCACGGCTTCGGCGAGCAAGGCCCCTACGCCGGCCGGCCCGCCTATGATGATTTGATCCAGGGGTTGACAGCCCTTCCCGCCCTGACCGGAAAAATCACCGGCGAGCCGCGCTATTCACCGGCCACGATGGCCGACCGGGTCGTCGGGCTGAACGCCACGCATGCTATCCTCGCAGCCCTGTTCCATCGCGCGCGCACCGGCGAAGGCCAGGCCATCGAGATCCCGATGTTCGAGACCATGGCGCAGTTCGTGCTCGGCGATCACATGGCCGGACGCAGCTTCGACCCGCCGATCGGGCCTCCCGGCTATTCGCGGCTGCTGTCGCCGGATCGCCGCCCCTATCAGACCAGCGACGGCTATGTTTGCGCACTGGTCTATTCCGACAAGCAGTGGAACGCGTTCTTCCGACTGATCGGCCTCGAAAACGAAGCCGACCGCGACCCGCGCCTCAACAGCATCGGCGCGCGAACTCGCAACTACGACTTCGTCTACAAATGGTTTTCGGAGATGATGAAGACCCGCACCACGTCCGAATGGCTGCAGTTCTTCAACGGGGCCGACATCCCTCATGCGCCACTGCACGACCTCGACAGCCTGATCGACGATCCGCACCTCGCCGCCGTCGGCTTGCTTCAGACCGTCGAACATCCGACCGAAGGCACGCTACGGGTCGCAGGTCCCGCCGCAACCTGGAGCAAGACGCCACCCTCGATCCGGCATTATCCGCCGCGACTCGGCGAACATGGCGAGGAAATCCTGCGCGATGCCGGTTTTACGGACGATGAAATCACGGCCCTCATCGTCGAGGGCGCGGTGATCGAGGCCGACAACGCCGACCTCAATCCGTCTTCCTGAACTCTCCTTACTGCCGGCGCAGCGCCAGGATTTTCTCCGCCGCGCGCAGATGCGGTTTGTCGATCATCTTGCCGTCGATCTTGACCACGCCCGACGTCGGATTGTCGTTGAACGCTTTCACGACCCTCTCCGACCAGGCGATTTCCTCGTCCGTCGGCATGAAGGCAGCATTGACGACGTCGACGTGCTTGGGATGGATCACCGCTTTGGCGAGGAAACCGTCCTGCCGCGCGGCGATCGACTCTTCCCGCAACGCCTCCAGATCGTTGATATCAGTGGCGATGGTATCGATCGCGACGACGCCGGCTGCCGCTGCGCTGATCAGGCAGAGGTCGCGCGCCAGCAGGAACGGGCCATGGTAACGGCCTGCCGTCCGGTTACGCGACGCGCCCAGCGAGGCCGCCAGATCCTCGGCGCCCCACATCATGCCCCACAGCCGCGGGCTCATGTTTTCAAAGTCGAGCAGTTTCAGGACCGCCCTCGCCGTCTCCGTCGCCACGGTAACGATCCGCGTCGCCCCCTGCTCGATCCCGGCCGCGGCCTCGAAGGCGTCGAGATACAGCGACAGCTTGTTGACGTCGGCAGCACCTGCGCATTTCGGCAGCACGACCCCGTCGGGCCGACCCGGCACCACGGCGGCAAGGTCGCCGAGCGTCATGTCCGTGTCCAGCGCGTTGACCCGGACGTACATCTTCTGCGCCGGATTGCGGGCATCGAGCATCTCGCGCGCCGTGCGCCGCGCCCCGACCTTCTCGTCCGGCGCGATCGAATCCTCGAGATCGAGAATCAACGCGTCGGCCGCAGTCTTTTTGGCGTTTTCGAACTTGCGCAGGCTATCGCCGGGCACGAACAGGAATGAGCGCATCAGATCACGCCTTCGGTTTGCAATGCATCAGGCCGGTGCGGCGGCAACTTGCCACCACCTCGCCGCGCTGATTGGTCATGGTGTGCTCGAATTCGACAATCCCCTGCGTCGGCCGCGACTTGCTGGCGCGCTTGGAGATGATTTTTGTGTGCGCCTTCAGCGTATCGCCATGGAACACCGGCTTGGGAAATTTGACGTCGGTCATCCCCAGGTTTCCGATCGTGGTGCCGAGCGTCGTATCGTAGACGCTCATGCCGATCATGATGCCGAGCGTATAGAGGCTGTTGAACAGCCGTTGACCGAACTCGGTATTTTCCGAGAAATGCGCATCGATATGCAGCGGCTGCGGATTCATCGTCAGCAGGCTGAACATGGTGTTGTCCATCTCCGTGACTGTCCGGGAGAACTCATGATGAAACTCCCGACCAATCTCGAACTCCTCGAAATACAAACCCGCCATCAGCGTCCCCTGTAATTTGGCGTTCGCTTTTCAACGAACGCATTCAAGCCTTCCTGACAATCTTCCGTCGTCGCGACCAGCGCAAAACTCTCGGCCGCATTCTCGACCGACCGGCGGAAGTCGGCATCCACCGCGCGCACGAATGCGTCGCGACCGATCTTCATGACGATGGGCGATTTGGCAGCCAGCTTGCGCGCGATCTCGCGCGCCCGTTCCAGCGCGGTCCCTTTCGGCACAATCTCGCTGAGCAGTCCCATGCGAAAGGCGGTCGCGGCATCGAACGGTTCACCCAGGAACAGCGGGCCGAACGCCTGATGCTTGCCGACCAGCCGTGGCAGTTGCACGAAATGGATGGCCGGGATCAGCCCGACGTCGATCTCGGGATAGCCGAAGGTGCAGGCATCGCCGGCGATGATCATGTCGCAGGAAATCGCGATCGTCATACCGCCGGCCCTCACCGCGCCGTCAACGGCAGCGATCGTCGGCTTGCCCATGCGGTACTGGGTATCGTTCAGCGCGAAATAGAGCCGCTCGAGGAACTTCTTGGTTTCGATGCCCGGTCTGCCCCTGACGATGTCGAGATCCAGCCCGGCGCAGAACACCTTGTGCGCACTCCCGATGATGACGGCCCGCACCGCCTCGTCATCCCTGGCCTTTGCCAGCGCCGCCAGCAGCGCGTCGATCAGCTGCATGCTCAGCGCATTGACCGGCGGACGATCCAGCATGATCTCGGCGATATTTCCGGAGACGGAATAACGAACGAGGTCTCCACTCATGTCCGGCCTCCCTTTGCCTGACGCACTGCGCCGGCCTTGACCAAATCCTCGATGGCGCCGCTGTCCAGTCCGGCTTCCGCGAGCACCGCAATACTATCCTGACCGATATCAGGCGCGGGACATAAATCGTCTTCCGAAAGGCTGGCGATCCCCGGCGTCCGCGGCGAGTACACGGGGCCGACACCCGGCGTATCCTGACAAACCGCGGCCTTGATCGCCTCGACATGGGCGTTGCGCAGCCATTCGCCGGGATTGAGGATTCGTTCGGCGATCAGGTCGGCGGCATGCAGGCGCGACAGCCAGCTGTCCGTCGACTGCGTCAGAAACACTTCGCGCAGTTGCGGGATCAGCGCATCGACGGCATCTGCGCGCGCGGCGAAATCGGCAAAGCGTGGATCGCTCGCCAGGTCGTCGCGGCCGATTGCCCCGCATAGCCGCTTGTATTGCGGTTCATTGACCAGCGTGACCATCATCCAGCCGTCGGTGGTCTGGTACGAACCGGCCGGCACGTTGAGCGCCCGTGGCGCGCCGCCCTCCAGAATGTGCTCGGCGACCTTGTGCCCGAGCAGCGCCGAGGTCGACTGGCATAAATTGACGTCGATCCAGCGCCCGGTGCCGACCGTGGCCCGCGCGAACAAGGTCGTGGCGATGGCCTGGAAGGCATACACACCGGTGACGACGTCGGAGATCGTGGTGCCGACCCGGTGCGGGGTCCCGTCATTGCCCACATTGATCGAAACCAGGCCGGAGAACGCCTGCGCCACCGAATCCGAGCCCGGCCGCTTCGAATAGGGCCCGCTTTGCCCGAACGCGCTGACCGACAGATAGATCAGGCCGGGGTTGTCGCGCGACAATTCCTCGTAACCGATGCCAAGCCGTGCCGCGACGCCCGGCCGAAAGCCTTCGATCAGCACGTCGCAATCGCGCGCCAGCCGTTGCGCCACCGCGATCCCGTCCTTGTGTTTCATGTCGAGACAGAGACTGCGCTTGCCGCGGTTATAGACCGCCGACAGCGTCGTATGGGTGCCATAGGTCGTGCCGAGGAGGCGGGACCAATCCCCCTCCGGCGGCTCGACCTTGATGACGTCGGCCCCATAGGCGCCCAGCAGCATCGCGCAATAGGGCGAAGCGATCCCCTGCCCGAAGTCCAGCACGCGCAGCCCGCGATAGGGCGCCTCATGCGTCGGCGATAGCTTGCGTTCAATGGCCATTTCGTCCCCCGGTCGGGCCGAAAGCTACAGCGCGAGGTAGCGCTGACGAATGTTTTCGTTGGCTTTCAGCTCTTCGATCCCGGATGTGTAGACGATCTGGCTCTTGTCGATAACCGTCGCGTGGCTGGCAACGCCACGGCAAAAATGCATATTCTCTCCCGCAACAAGCACCGTGTAGACCGGTTCCGGAAAAAGGGTAGTAGCCAATGACCACTGAGGGGACCGTCCTCGTCACCGGCGGCAGCCGCGGCATCGGGGCTGCCACCGCAACGCTGCTGGCCTCGCAAGGCCGCCGCGTCGTGATCACGGACATTGCGCCGGAACCGCTCGCCGGCACGCAAGTCGTCCTGTGGCCGGCGCCGTTCGATGTCGCGAATGAAAGCGCCGTCGTCGGCGGCATCGCCGATATCGAAGCCGCCCATGGCCCGATCACCGGCCTCGTCAACGCCGCCGGCGTCTTCGGCAAGATGCACAAGATCGAGCGCGTACGGATGGAGCAATGGGATCGCGAGGTCAATATCGATCTGCGCGGCACGTTTCTCGTCGCCCGCAGCGTCGGCATCAGGATGGCCGAGCGGCGAAACGGCGCGATCGTCAATGTCGCCTCCGTGGCCGGCATGACCTCGGGTCCGATTCACGCCTATACCGCCGCGAAAGCCGGCGTCATCCAGATCACCCAGACGCTCGCCGCCGAATGGGGCCGCGCGGGCGTCCGCGTCAATGCGGTCTCGCCCGGCTTCACGCGCACCGCGGCGCTGGAAGCCGGCATCGCCTCGGGCGCGCTGAACAGGAAGTTGCTCGAGAGCCCGACCGCAATGAACCGGCTCGTCGAACCGATCGAGGTCGCGCAGGCCATCGTGTGGCTGCTTTCGCCGATGAGCAGCGGCGTCACCGGGATCAACCTGCCCGTCGACGCCGGATATATCGCGGGCACCACCTGGGCCGCCTATGGCGGCCTGCCGGAAGCCCCCGCACCGAATTGAGGACATCCGCATGAACATCGAAGTACCGCGCAAGAAGCTCGATCTGGCGTCGGCAATCGCCGAGGGCGATATCCGCGTACTGCTGATGGTGCTGGTCCACATGACCGGCGACGAGCGCTGGCTTGAGCCGCCCTACAAGCCGAGGCGCGACGTGCGCCTGATCCCGGACCCGCAGGCCGGTGTACCGCCGGAGGTCCAGGCCGAAATCCGCGCCGCGGTGCTTGAGCTGTTTGCCGATGGCGCACCGAAACCCGTCATCACCGATCCCGGTGACGAGCTGATGCTCAGGATGATGCGGGCGACGCTCGGCGAGAACGTGGCGCCGGAGTATGCGCCGCTGATGCGCGAAGAGATGGGTTTTGTGCCGCGCGAGGCGCAGTGGACCAGGCGTCCGCCGGACGAAAAGCTGGCGCAGCAACATGTGCTGATCGTCGGCGCCGGCGTCTGCGCCATTGCGCTGGGCGTCGCGCTCGGCCGGCTCGGCATTCCCTACACCATCGTCGAAAAGAACGCCGATCTCGGCGGCACATGGTACGTCAACCGTTACCCCGGTTGCGGTGTCGATACGCCGAACCACTCCTATTCCTTCTCGTTCGGCGCGCGCAATCCGTGGACGCGCTATTTCGCCCAGCGGCAGGAACTGCTCGACTATCTCAAGAAGGTCGCGCTCGAATACGATATCCGCAAGCACCTCCGCCTCAACACCGAACTGACATCGTCTCGCTGGGACGAGCAGAAGCGGCGCTGGATATCGACGCTGAAAACGGCGGAAGGAGAAGAGACCTTCGAATCCACCACGCTCGTCAGCGCCATCGGCCAGCTCAACGACCCCTCTCCCGCGCACTTCGGGGGCGAGGAGACATTCAAGGGCCAGACGCTTCATTCCGCGCTGTGGTCCGAAGACATCGATCTCGACGGCAAGCACGTCGCCGTGATCGGCACCGGCGCCACCGCGATGCAACTGGTGCCGTCGATCGCCGACCGGGTCGCCTCCGTCACGGTGTATCAGCGCACCGCGCAATGGGCCCGTCCGGTCGCCGGCTATTCCGATCCCATCACCGAAGGCGCGCAGTGGCTGCTCGCGCATCTGCCGTTTTACGTGCAGTGGTATCGCTTCAACATGTTCTGGCGCTACGGCGACGGCCTGCTGCCGTTCCTGCGCAAGGATCCAGAATGGCCGCATCCCGACCGTGCCGTCAACAAGAACAACGATCGCCATCGCGAAGAGCTCACCGATTTCATCAAGTCGGAGCTGAAGGATCGCCCCGACCTGATCGAGAAATGCGTGCCGACCTATCCGCCCTACGGCAAGCGCATTCTGCTCGACAACAACTGGTTCAGAACACTGACGAAGCCGAACGTCGAACTGGTCACCGACGGGATCGAGCGCTTCGCACCTGAAGGCATCGTGGCCGCGGACGGCAAGCTGCGGCCGGCAGACGTCATCGTGATCTCCACCGGCTTCAAGGTCACGGAGATGGCAGCGCGTCTCAACATCAGCGGGCGCGATGGCAAGAACCTGAAATCGGCATGGACCAATGACAATCCCACCGCCTATCTCGGCCTCACCGTTCCCGACTTTCCGAACTTCTTCGTCATGCTCGGTCCCAATTCAGGTCCTGCGCATGGCGGCAGCGTAATCTTCCAGTCGGAATGTCAGAGCCGTTACATCTCGGCATGCCTGGTCGAAATGATGGAGCACGATATCGCTGCCATCGACGTGCGTGCCGAAGCGCATGATGAGTACATCCGCAAGGTCGATGCCGAGCACGAGCAACTGATCTGGACGCATCCGGGCATGACCACCTACTACCGCAACGGCCTGGGCCGGGTGTTCTCCGCGATGCCGTGGCGCTTCGTCGATTACTGGGCGATGACCCACGATCCCGACCTACGGGACTACCGCCAGACGAAAGCCTGACGATTCCGGCCGGCGGAACCGGTGCGGAACAGCGTTGCTGCAGCTTGACAGGTGCCGATATCTGCCGCAGCATTTCAAATGCTGCCCCTGCCGTGGTCACGGAGCTCTCGGCTCCCTGCTTCGCAGGAATTGGCGCCACCGATCATACGATCGAGGCATCACGCAGCGGGTGCGGACGTCACGTCCGTCGGCCAACTCTTGAGGAGGAGCATGACGCCACCGGATAAGATCGGTGACCTTGCTCGACGCAAGGTCCAGGCACGGCCGCAGTAAGAGCAGCTGCTTACTTCCTTGTGCCTTCTAAAATTCAAAACGACCCGCGGGAACGGAGCGCAAAGGCCACGCGCATGCCGGATTCCGAGAAGCTACTGGCTTGTACCAGAAATCCTTCGCCTATAACGAAGATGTAGGGCCCCGCGATGCTTATGCACCGGGGCCCATTCGTTTGGGCATTCGTTTGGGAGCGACGGAATCTCAGCCAGCCGTTCCCTGACCCGTCCGGATCGGAGATA
>JAQSDT010000737.1 GCA_029946075.1 bacterium
GGTCGCCCTGCATGATGCACTCCGGTTTTTGAGGCCAAAGACGGCCTGCAACTGTATTTAGAACGCTTCTAAATCAGATTGATGTCAAGAGCAACCGCCCCGCGCAAAAAGCGGTGCGACCACCGCGCGCAGTGGTTTCCGCAGCAGATTCGGCAGGAATTTCAGCAGGCTGCGAGGGCGAAGGCCGGAACGGCGACATCCTGGACAGGCTCGTCATTGGCCGCGTGGGCATGGCTATGCGGGCAGCCCGAGCAGCACTCCTTGGCGCAAGCGCCAAGCGCTTCGTCGATGATGGTCTTGATGGTGCGGGCACACCGGCCGCATTCGGCGCTGCAACCGAGACAGCCGTAAACCTGTTTGGGATTCCGCGGCAGATCCGAAGCTGCATGCACCGCATTACGGACGTCGTGGTCGCTCAGGACGTTGCAGGAACAGACGATCATGGAACCGGTAAAACCCTTACGGTGATGCAGTCTCATCGATATTTAAGAGCGCGCCCGGAAGAAAGAGGGAAAGGCGCAGTTTCAAGCAATTCCAAACTGGCGCGGGACAAAGACTGGAATGAATCTAAACTGGTTTGTTGCGGCAGATCAAAAACACCGCGTTTTCCCGGGGAATTCGCAGCATTAATCGCTGCCGCCCCCGCCACTATCGCCGCCCCCGCCGCTATCACCGCTGCTGCTTGAATCGCTGGAGGACGAACTGTCCGAGGAGGAACTGTCGCTGCTGAACCGCGAGGAGATTCCCCAGCCCTCGCCGCTGGAGCCATAGCTTGAACCGGAGCTGGTACCGTCGCTGCCCGTGGTGTCGCGGCGGGCGCTGCGGTTCTCTGCCCTGTTCATCAGGAGGTAGCAGACCAGCGACGTGCCGCCGACCGCCGCGATGAACGCCATCGTTCCGCCCATGGGATTTCCTCAGGTTCCGCCGGCCTGCCCCGGGCACATTTGCGCCCGCGCGGTTACCGACCTCATGCCTTATTCGTCGCCAAATGTGGCACCCCCGTTCATTGATCAATCGCGCAAAATGTGGAACTTTCGCCGGCGACAGACCATTTTGACGCTGTCCTTGCTCCCAGGAAGGTGAAGCCATGAAGAAGACATTGATGGCGCTCAGCGCCGCTGCCGCGTTGACGATTTCCGCCGTCGCTGTTCCCGCCCCGGCCCACGCCCAGCGCGGCGTCGCGGCGGGCGTCGCCGCAGGCCTGATCGGTGGCGCCATCGTGGGCGGCGCGATCGCGTCGCAGAACGGTTACTACGGCGGTCCCGGCTACTACGGTCCCGGCTATGGCTATGGCGGTCCGGCCTACGTGGTCGATCCCGGCTACGGCCCTGCATGCTTCTGGCAGAAGCAGCGGTTCTGGGATGGTTACGGCTGGCGCGTTCGCAACGTCAGGGTTTGCGATTAAGCCGTTCATCTAGATTAAATCTGCAGCAGCGTCCCGGAACAGCATCGTTGTTCCGGGACGCTTGCGTTTTGCGGCCTCAAAAAACCGCTTTTTTCGCTCATCAGGAGCCAACGTTTACTTTCGATTGAGCCTTCTGCGCTTTTTGAAAAGCGGCCCAATTCGAAGCCAGCGTGTGAGTCACCTTGCAACACGGCGCCGTGTCGACGCGCCACTCCTGGAGAGCCCTGAACATGAAGAAGACATTTGCTGCCCTGGTCGCAGTCGCAACGATTGCCGGTTCGCTCGCGGCGACGCCCGCGAGCGCGCAGCGCGGCGTTGCAGCCGGCGTCGCAGCCGGTCTGCTCGGCGGCGCCATCATCGGCGGCGCGATCGCCTCGAGCCGCCCGGCCTATGGCGCACCGGTCTATGTCGAAGAAGCGCCCTACCCGGCCTGCCGCATGGTTCGCGAACGGTTCTGGGACGGCTATGACTGGCGCTATCGCCGCGTCGAGGTCTGCAACTGATCTGAGCGACTGGAAACCCGGCTTAGCAGCCGGGTTTCTTCTTGCGTGAACAATTCGCATCATTCCTGTAGCCAGGGCGAGCGCAGCGACCCCGGGGCCGGTGCCAAACCAATTCGATTGTCGCTGTTTGGAACAAAGATCCCGGGGTCGCTGCGCTCGCCCGGGCTACGGAGCCACGAAACCGTCAGCGCGCGGAGCTCATCGCGCGCAGCACCGCTTCGCTTGGCCAGCAATCGACCTTGAGCCTCGCGGATTTCTGGTAGGCACCGAGCGCCGCGCGCGTCTGCATGCCGGCCTTGCCGTCCAGCTTGTCCTTGTAGAGGCCGATCCGCGTCAGATGACGCTGCATCGCCTCGACGTCGGCGGAGCGCAATTGCGTCGATGCCGACCACGGCGTCGCGAACAGCTGCGGGTTGGTCATGCGGTCGCTGAGGTGACCGACGAACAGCACATAGAGATCCGAGAAATTGTATTCCTTGATGACGAAGTAGTTCTTCGTGGTCAGGAATGCCGGGCCGTAAATGCCCTCGACCTGCAGCAGCGATGCCGGCTGCGCCTGCTCGGCTGCGCTGAGCTTCTGCCCGCGCACCGGCGCGAAGCCTGCACGCAGCCATTCGGCGATGGGTTTGGTCACCTCGGGCACGCCCATCGTGCAATCGACATTGCCGGGCGCCTTCACCTCATAGGCCCAGCGCAAACCGGGCTGCCAGCCCTTGTTGACGAGCTGCAGCGCGGCGGAGGCCAGCGCGTCCGGCACCGAATTCCAGATGTCCTTTCGGCCGTCGCCGTCCAGATCGACGCCGTGCTTGTAATATTCGGACGGCAGGAACTGCGTCAGCCCGGTCGCGCCGGCCCAGGAGGAACGAAAATCCTTTCGCGCCACCACGCCTTCGCCGAGCAGCTTCAGGGCGAGAATGAATTCGGTGCGGTACTGATCCTTGCGGCGGCCGACATAGGCCTGCGTCGCAACCACCCGCAGCGTGTCGTAGGGCAGCCGGTAGCGGCCATAATCGGTCTCGCGGCCCCAGATCGCCAGCACGATCGTCGCCGGCACGCCGTAACGCTTTTCGATTTCGTTGAGGGCTGCACGATGCTTTTGCATCAGCTTCTGCCCTTCGGCAGCCAGCCGCGCGATCGAGGTCTCCCTTACATAGTCCGCCGGCACCTGCACGAACTCGGCCTGCGACGGCGCGCCGGTCGCGGGGCGGCCGGGCAGGATCAGATCGGGCAGCTTGTAATCCGGTTCCAGCCCGCGCGTCTGCGCGTCGAACGTCGCGCGCGAAACACCGGCGGCCTGCGCTTCCGGCCACAGCGAAGCGATGAACTGGGTGAAGGCGGCGTCGGCGGCGAAGGCGTTGCTGCTTCCAAACAAGCCTATCGAAACTAACAGGAAAGCAGCGACAGTGACCCGCACCCCGGACGAAACGCTCATCGCGCTCAGGCTTCGGTGAGATCGAGGCGAAGCTCCACGCGCTCCATCCGAGCCGACAGCCGGTCGATACGTTCCGACAGCTCGGCTACCTTGACATGAACCTGAGCAACTTCCCGCTCAAGCCCGCCAACGCGCTGCTTTACTTCACGCATGTCGTCACGCAGCCCATCGACCGCGCCACGAATGTGGCGATGGTGCTCAAGAACAATATTGTCCGTATCAGCCATGGTGCACCACTACCACATCCGCCGATCCCTGTGAACCGGGACGCCGGTACCTGCCCTTGCAGGCAGGTCGCCGGTCAATGCGCGACGCCGCCCTTCGCGTGCTCGGCGCTGTCATTCGACAGCTTGTCGACATAGGCAATGCCGATCGCCGACAGAATGAAAACCGTGTGGATGATGGTCTGCCACATCACGCCGGTCTCGGTGTAGGAGGACTTGCCCGATGCCAGTGCGCCGGCCTCGATGAAGGTGCGCAGCAGATGGATCGAGGAGATGCCGATGATGGCCATCGCGAGCTTGATCTTGAGCACGCTGGCGTTGACGTGGCTGAGCCACTCCGGCTGGTCGGGATGCCCCTCGAGATTGAGGCGGGACACGAACGTCTCGTAGCCGCCGACGATGACCATCACTAAGAGGTTCGAGATCATCACCACGTCGATCAGGCCGAGGACCGCCAGCATGATCTGCTGTTCGCTGAAATCGAAGGCGTGGGCGAACAGGTGCCACAGCTCCTTCAGGAACAGCACGACGTAAACGCCCTGCGCGACGATCAGGCCGATATAGAGCGGCAGCTGCAGCCAGCGGGAGCTGAAGATCAGCAGCGGGATCGGGCGCAATGCCTTCCGCTCGGCCTTGGGCGGCAGGGGCGTTTCGGGCGTAAAGGACATCGGCAGATGGCTCGCTGAGGGAATCGAATGGCGGGACGTGACGTATATCTACGCCATGTCGCAGCCATGTGAAGCGACAACTGGCCGCAGAAGGGGCAATCGTTCGAGGTGATTTCGGCCTTCGGCAATCAGGCGCTGCGGCTTGTCTCCCTGCGTGTCAGGGTCGAAGTTCGTCAAAGCGGCCGGAAACCGGCATTGCATGACACGCCATTTCGTATATATTGGTAATATACACAAGTAAAGTGCAGATGATCGACTTTGACCGGATCACGGGCTTTGACTGGGACGCTGGCAACAGCCGCAAGAGCGCTGACAAACACGATGTCAGTCAGGCGGAAGCTGAAAGTATATTCTTCAGCGACCCGCTGATCGTTGCGGAAGATGCCAAACATAGCGAAGGTGAGCCCCGCTTCAACGCACTGGGACGAACGGCTCAAAATCGCCTGCTGCACGTCACCTTCACCCTCAGGCACAACGAAACGATGATCCGGGTGATTTCGGCGCGGGATATGCACCGCAGGGAGCGCAAGGCCTATGAGCAAGCTTAAATCAGTTCCTGCCTTCAGGACCGAGGCCGAGGAACGAAAATTCTGGGAAACCCACGACTCCACCGATTACATCGACTGGAGCAAGGCCGAGCGCGCACGCTTTCCGAACTTGAAGCCCTCGACGACTGCGATTTCCATTCGCCTGCCGTCAGGTCTGCTGGAGCAGATCAAGATCGCCGCCAACAAGCGCGACGTGCCGTATCAGTCGCTGATCAAGATGTGGCTGGCGGAGAAAATAGGGTAGCCAGCAAAGACGAATTTACGCCAGTCGAGAGAGAGGCGGCGCCGATGTTCTTCCCAAGGATCAACGTCAAGAATGATCCGGAAAAGCGGTGGTATCGGCCTGACCGGCACTTCTTCGCCAACGGCGCCTGCCAGATTCTGGCTTATGCGTTTCTCGAACGTTATCCGGACACCGGCTTCCATGCCCGGTGGATCAAACCCGCGGCCGGTTTCACCGGTAACCACATCTACGTCACCGACGGCATCAATGCTTTCGACTACCACGGCCTCACGACGGAGCAGCGCCTGCTCGCGTTCGGGTTCAAGCGTGGCCAGCGATTCTTTGCGGGCTGGGATGCTGCGCTGGTGGATTTACCTACTGAGGCTCTCGTCTCAGAACAGCGCTCGCGACAAATCGAAGGGTTACATTTGCGCGAGCCCAAGCAGTTTCTTCACGACGCCCTGCCCCGTGCCCGCAAATTTCTCGCCAGGTTCGGCGACCTGAGAGGCCGACTGCTCACCGCGTCAGCTTCTTGTACTTCACGCGGTGCGGAATGATGCTGTCCTGGCCGAGCCGGCGCATCTTGTCCTTTTCGTAATCCTGGAAGTTGCCCTCGAACCATTCGACGTGGCTTTCGCCCTCGAAGGCCAGGATGTGGGTGGCGATGCGGTCGAGGAACCAGCGATCATGGCTGATGATGACGGCGCAGCCGGCAAAATCCTCCAGCGCCTCTTCCAGCGCGCGCAGCGTATCGACGTCGAGGTCGTTGGTCGGCTCGTCGAGCAGCAGCACGTTGGCGCCGGACTTGAGCATCTTGGCCAGATGCACGCGGTTGCGTTCGCCGCCCGATAGCGCGCCGACCTTTTTCTGCTGGTCGGCGCCCTTGAAGTTGAACGACGAACAATAGCCGCGTGAATTGACCTCGCGCTTGCCGAGCAGGATCAGTTCGTTGCCGCCGGAAATTTCTTCCCACACGTTCTTCTTGCCGTCGAGATCGTCGCGCGACTGGTCGACATAGCCGAGGTGCACGCTTTCGCCGACGGTGATGGTGCCTTGGTCGGGCTTCTCCTGCCCGGTGATCATACGGAACAGTGTGGTCTTGCCGGCGCCGTTCGGGCCGATCACGCCGACGATGCCGCCGGGCGGCAGCTTGAAGGTGAGGTTCTCGATCAGCATGCGGTCGCCGAAGGCCTTGTTGAGGCCTTCGAAGTCGACGACGTTCTGGCCGAGACGTTCGGCGACGGGGATGGTGATCTGCGCGGTCTGGGTCTGCTTCTCGCTCGCCTGCTTCAGCAAATCCTCGTAGCGCTGGTAACGCGCCTTGGACTTGGCCTGGCGCGCCTTCGGGGAGGACGCGATCCATTCCTGCTCGCGCATCAGCGTCTTCTGGTGCGCCACATCCTCGCGGCCTTCCTGCTCGAGCCGCTTCTGCTTCTGCTTCAGCCAGGACGAATAATTGCCCTCGTAGGGAATGCCCTTGCCGCGATCGAGTTCGAGGATCCAGCTGGTGACGTTATCGAGGAAGTAGCGGTCATGCGTCACGATCAGGATCGCGCCGGGATAGTTGCGCAGATGGCCTTCCAGCCATGACACCGACTCGGCGTCGAGATGGTTGGTCGGTTCGTCCAGCAGCAGCAGGTCCGGCTGGTCGAGCAGCAGCTTGCACAGCGCAACGCGGCGGCGCTCGCCGCCGGAAAGCTTGGTGACGTCGGCATCGTCGGGCGGGCAGCGCAGCGCGTCCATCGCCTGGTCGACCTTGCTGTCGAGATCCCAGAGGCCTGCGGCCTCGATCTCGTCCTGCAGCTTGGTCATCTCGTCGGCGGTCTCGTCCGAATAGTTCATCGCCAGTTCGTTGTAGCGATCGAGGATCCCTTTCTGCTTGGCGACGCCCAGCATGACGTTTTCGCGGACCGACTTCGACGCATCGAGCTGCGGCTCCTGCTCGAGGTAGCCGACGCGGGCGCCCTCGGCGACCCAGGCCTCGCCGTTATATTCCTTGTCGAGGCCGGCCATGATCCGCAGCAGCGTCGACTTGCCCGAGCCGTTGACGCCGAGCACGCCGATCTTGGCGTCGGGGTAGAACGACAGATGGACGTTATCGAGCACCTTCCGGGTCGGGTAGCTCTTGGTCAAACCCTGCATGAAATAGACGAACTGGCGAGCCATCGCGATCCCTTGAAACCTGAGGATTTATGGAAATTTGCTGCCGCTGATGTAGCGGCGCGGCCGCCAAAGGGCAACCACGGGAACCCGTTTTCCATCCGTTCACCACGGATGAATACGGGATGGTCACCATGCCGGGACCGATCCGGACAATTGAAACCGTCTTTTAATGAATCGGGCCAAAAGTCGTTTCCGACGCCGAAAAATGGCGTCTCATGCGGCCAGCCGCCGCCAGTGAAAACAACGGGTCCGTGTCATGGCCACGATCACATCGGCCTCCCTTTCCACCCCCGCCCGCCGCGGCGAGGAACTGGCAAAGCCCTTCGCGGAGTTGCGCGCCTTCTGGCACCGCTTTGTTGCGATGGCATTCAATCCCTACCGCCCGGAACTGCACTATATGCGCGGCCCCGGCCCGGCCTGGCGCGCCAAGCACCCCGGCCAGAACAACTGATTATTTGAGGCAGCCCAAGCTCCGCTTTCTGACGCGTTTTCCTGAAGCGAACCGGTATCCACTTCGCTCGAAAACGCTATTTGTCCGCTTGCGCCCTCGCTGATTGCGCGCAACCATGGCGACCTTCCCGGGCGGCCATTCTGCCGTCATTCTCGCCACCAACGGACCTTCCCATGACGCGGCTGCGCTGTGCAATTCTCGACGACTATCTCAATGTGGCGCTTGATGTCGCCGACTGGTCCAAGGTCAAGGACCGCGTCGACATCACCGTGTTCGATCAGCCTTTTGCCACCGCGGAAGCCGCCGCCAGCGCGCTGAAGGATTTCGAGATCATCTGCGCGATGCGCGAGCGAACGCCGTTCCCGCGCACGATGTTCGCGGCATTACCCAACCTGAAACTCATGATCACGTCGGGCATGCGCAACGCCGCCATCGATATGGAAGCCGCCAAGGACCACAAGGTCGTGCTGTGCGGCACGCAGTGGCACCGCGATCCGACCGCGCCGCTGACCATGGGCCTGATCCTGGAATTGACCCGCAACATCGGCCGCGAGAACGCCCGCATGCATGCGGGCGAGCCCTTGCAGAAATTCGTCGGCATGGAGATCGAGGGCCGGACGCTCGGCGTCCTCGGCCTCGGCAAGCTCGGCACCAAGGTTTCGAAGCTGGCGCAGGCCTTCGGCATGAACGTGATCGCCTGGAGCCCGAATCTCACGCCCGAGAAGTGCGCGGAAGCCGGCGTCACTTATGTCAGCAAGGAAGATTTGTTCGCGACCGCCGACATCGTCACCATCCACGTGGTGCTGAGCCAGCGCTCGCGCGGCCTCGTCGGCGCGGCCGAACTCGCAAGGATGAAACCGACCGCCTATCTCGTCAACACCGCCCGCGGGCCGATCGTCGACGAGGGCGCGCTGCTGGAAGCGCTGACGAACAGGAAAATCGCGGGCGCCGGGGTCGACGTGTTCTCGGTCGAGCCGCTGCCGGTCGAACATCCCTTCCGCAAGCTCGACAACATGGTGATCACGCCGCATCTCGGCTACGTCACCGAGGACAGCTTCCGCAATCACTATCGGCAGATGGTCGAGGGCATCGACGCCTGGTTCAAGGGCGAGCCCAAGCAGCGGCTGGCGTAGAGCATCGCCCGAAACGAAAATCGCCCTCCCGCTGCGAGCGGAAGGGCGATGATCTCGAATTCAACTCGATCGAATTAGCGAACCGTGACCGGTGCCGGCAGCGGCGGCACGACGGTCGGCTGCGTGCCGGGAACAAGCTGCGCCTGGGCCGGCCCGCCCTGAACGGGCGGCAAGCCTTGAGCGGGCGCCAAACCCTGAGCAGCAGGGCCAGCCGAAGCGGTTGCGGTGCCGGGCGGCGGGCCGCCGGGCATGACCACCACGCGGGTGCCGACCTTGGTGCGCTCGAACAGATCCGAGACATCCTCGTTCAACATGCCGATGCAGCCCGACGAGACGAACTTGCCGATCGTCGACGGCTGGTTGGTGCCGTGGATGCGGTAGACGGTCGAGCCGAGATACATCGCGCGCGCGCCCATCGGATTGCCGGGACCACCGGCCATGAAGCGCGGCAGGTAGGGCTGACGCTCGATCATCTCGCTCGGCGGATGCCAATCCGGCCACTCGGCCTTGCGGGTGATCTTCTGCACGCCATTCCAGGTGAACCCGTCGCGGCCGACGCGAACGCCGTAGCGCATCGCGCGGCCATTGCCGAGCACGTAGTAGAGGTGGGTGTTGGCGGTATCGACGACGATGGTGCCCGCGGGCTCCTTGGTCGCGAACGAAACTTCCTGGCGGCGCAAATGCGGCGGCAGTTGCGCAGGGCCGACTTCCGGCTGTTCTTCCGGAGGCAACGCGGACAATTGCACGGGCCTGCCGTCATTTCCGACCGCGGGCTGCTGCTGTTCCGGGAGCGCGCCGGTGACGCTGGGCGCAGGACCTGCACCGATACCCTCCGGCGGACGCAGCGGGCGGCCGTCGTTCGGGTACACGATACCGGCACCGGGCACGCGATTGTCGCCGCGATCGGTATAGACCGGCTGCGACTGACCCGGCGGACGGTCGCCATAGATCACGGGCGGCGGACCGGCGGGGCGGCCATAGCGGGGATCGTCGGGCGAAAGGATCGGACCGGTCGGCGCCGGGCCGCGGTCCGAATAGACGGGAGCGCCGGCGGGGCGGCCATAGCGCGGATCGGCCGGCGAAAGCACCGGGCCCGGCGGCGACAGCGCGGTCGAACTCTGCGCGTTCGGGCCGTCGTCATCATCTTCCAGGGCATCGAAATCGGGCGCGCCGGGGCGGCGGCGTTCATCGGCCGCATAACCACCGGGCAAATACGGGCCGGGACCTGCCGAATAGGTCTGGCCCTGGGAGGTCGGGTAGCCCTGTTGCGCATGGGCGAGCGAAGTACCTGCCATTGCAGCAGCAATGGCGGCACACAGCGTCAAAATGCGGTTATTCATCATCGCCTTTGTATAGTCCCCAAGCCCCACCGGACCGTTAACGGCAGATGACGGAAGATCGCGGCGCATTCAAGACAAATCCTCGAAATCCGGCCCGGATCGGTCATTTTGTGATGGCCCGTAAATCTGCGGCAAAGATGCCTCAGGGACGTGAAAATCGCCAGTGAACGGGCCGATGCGCGCGCTTGCGACGCAGATTTTGTAACAAAAAGCCGTCTTGCGCTGAGATACTCTCGAATCGGCCTGATTCGCCGCCCGCGAAGCCGGCTAACAGTGGTCACCGCGTTCCCCTAGGCAATAACGGCCCCGCATTGGCAGGGCGGAACACGCGTCCATGCTTCCTGGTTTTCGTTTCCTGTTCACCGCGATCGTCCTGACGATGTCGATCCTGGTCTTCGGGCTTGGTGCCGCCGCCCTTCTGCGGGCCGCGCATGAGGAGTTTGCCACTCTGCCGTCACGACGGGGGCCGCCGGAGCGGATGTTCGCCCGGCAGAACGACATCCTCCCTACCCTCGCACTGCTGCGCATCGAGCCGGACGCCGGGAAGCCACCGGAAACTGCGCCGCCGATCGCTGCGGACATTCAAGCGCCGGCTGAGCGTGCCGAAGCGGGTTCGGCCGAGCCGGAAAAACCGGCGGCGCTGAAGACCGAAGAACCGCAGCAGCTGGGAGAAGCCGCACGGCTCGAGAGATCGACATTTGAAGTCATTGCCGAGACGCCCGCTCCGCCGGCACAAGTCGAAGCTCCCACCACCATCGCCGACGTAAAACTCGCGGCACTCACCGAAGTTGCACATCCTGAAGCTCCGGCGGCGCCGTCTCCGGCCGCAGCGGAAGCGGTTGCGCCCGCAACCGCCACGCTCGCCCCCGAAGGCAATCCCGCCGCGACCAAGATCGCAACGCTCGGCGGCCCCGCGGTGATGATCGAGGAAACGACGTCTGCACGGACGACAGACGCGAAGCCGGACCGCAGCATCGTCAGGAAGCGGGCAGCCCAGCGTGCCCGCGAAAAGCGGCGGATCGCGCGGCGCGCGCGGCTGGCACGCGAGGCTGCGCTGGCGGCCCAGCAAGCCCAGCAGCAACAGGCCAACCCGTTCGAGCAAACCACCGTGGCGCGCCGGACGCGCTAGATCCGGCACGCAGCTTCGTCACATCACCGCGTCGGCGCTACTGCTCGACGAACGAGATGTTGCCGACCACCGACCTGGCATCCGCCGTCGGCGCCTTGGCCGGCACGATCGTCACCGCATGCTCGGCCCGCAGCCGGCCATTGGCGTCGAGGTTCGCGGCGATATCCGTGACGTCGAAGCTGATCGAGCGCGACGTATCGCCGTGATCGTGATCGCTGGAATCGCCATGCGGAACGGCGGCGAAGAAATTGAACGACCCGACATAGTTGCTGTTGACGGGATCGGCCGGCGGGCCGTCGCCGAGATCCAGATAGACCCTGAACAGCGTCTCCGGCGCCACGTTCGCCTTCAGATCGCTGATGACGAGATAGATCCGGCGATTGCCTGCCAGGTCGGAGAGCCTGCCCGACAACGGCGATGCCGCCGGCGCCGCCCCGGGCGCCGCAGGCGGGATGGGAACGGCTGGTTGCAGGTTGACGCGCACCGGCGCGGCGCCCAGCGCCACCGGCCCGCTCTGGCTTTTTGCCACCGTCAGGGGCGCGGCCGGCGCCGCTGCCGCCGCAACGGACGACGCGGCAGACGGTGCTGCGGAAGCGACCAGCGGCGCAGGGATCAGCAGATCGTAATCGTAGTCGCACTTCTTGGTGTTGGTGTAGTCCTTGACGACGACCTTGATGCCCTTGCCGTCGGGTCCGGCAAACGTGAACGTCTTGTTCAACCACGCGGCTGTCGCGGGATTGGCGTGCCCGGCGGCGTTCCAGCTGGTCCAGATCCGATCGATGTTGCAGTGGTGCATCCAGAAGATCGGATCGTTCGCCGCGAACGGCACCGAGCCCATGCCCTGACCGTTGCCGGTGAAAACGTGAACATTGCCGTGCAGGCCGAAGTCGAGCGTCTGGTTGAAGCCCTGGATCGCACCGCTCGGCAGATACTGGGTTTCCGCCATCGCCGGTCCCGCGCTGAGATCGCTCGCCGAACCGCCGGCGGCGAAGATCGGCTGCCCGGCGTTGGAGGTCGGATTGCGGTTCGGCCGGAACAGCGGCCCCCATAGCGGATCGTTCTGCTGGCGGAACTCCTTCGGCACGGCGTAACTCGCCGCCGACGTGTAGTTCCAGTAGGGCAGCGTGAACTTCGGATCGTTCAGCACCTGGCGAATGATGTGCTCGAATGCGCAGACATAGGCACGGTGCCACGGACAGAAATACGGCTCGCCCGCGGCCGCGAAATGCCCCTGGCACGTGTTCCACATCGCCTGCGCCAGCGCCTTGTTGGGCGACGGGCTCGGCCCGAAGATCGCCGCAATCTCGGCGGCCTTGGTGGTGTTGGTGGGAACGGCGTGCGTGTACCACTGGAACGTCCAGCTCAGCGGATCCGACTTCGGCCGCGCCATCATCAGCTTCACGGCCTGCGCATATTTCCTGAGCATCGCCTGGCCTTTGACCGAGGCCAGATTGTAGCGCGTGAACGTGGCTGCATGGGCTTCCGTGACGACGCCGGGCAGCAGGCTCGCGCCCGCTCCGGCCAGTCCGCCCACGACGAGATGACGACGCGACAGTTCCGCCATGTCTTCCTCCCTCAGGATGAAGGAGCGGTCGTGCGTGATAGGAAGCGACCGCATCCTGTTGAAACGATCGCCGGCAGACTATCGCACCAAAGGTGCGACAACAAGAAAATACAATTTTTAATTGTTCGCCGGAGTGTGGGCTGGATCATACTTGCGGTGCGACCGGCCTATTGCTCGACCAGCGTGATCTCGGCGATGACGGGCCTGACGCCGCCGCGCGGCGTGCTGGCCGGAACGATCGTCACGCTTGTCTGCTCGCCGAGCGCATTGCGTGACTGCAGCGACTT